>DATHJP010000526.1:0-2331 GCA_035489695.1 Terriglobales bacterium | reverse complement strand
CTTTTGTGTCCCGAGGTCGCGCACAGACCAGAACTGAAAGAATGCGGCGCATTTCAACGACGACAGCGGACTTTTCAACGACCTGGTGACCAGCGGCGTTCAAGCGACTCGGCGTTTTGAATCGCCGGATTCTCACTGCGTCATGTGTGGCCGAGACTCCGAAGCGCCGCCTGTCAGTTTCACATGGCGCGCAAACGTCCACACCCCAAAGACAGTTCTTTTGTCCGTTCTGTTTACCGCCCTAGCGCTACTTGCAGCGCACCTTTATTCTCGCTGGGTGGTTGTCGAGTTTACTACGTTTCACCGATGGTGTCCGGATTGCCAGCGTCGTCATCGCTCACGCAGCATCGTGGTCGGCGCCATGCACAAGGTGCCATTCGCCGTATTGATGCTGTTGCTTTTTCTGACAGTCCCTCTGGTTATATTTCTCTTTGTCATGCCTTTCACCGCGCCGGAAGGGACTCGCCTGATGTTGGCGGGATCAGTTGTTGGAGTTGGCTTGCTTGCACTCGTGGTATGGGGTTTTGAGACATGCAGGAGGTCGCTGATTCCTCCTTCGCTTCGCCAGATTAGACGGTTTGCATTTTTTCCTTATGGCCTACGCAAAACGGCTTACCGAAGAAAGAGAGCATTGAGCGGAGCGCGGCAGGGATGTTGGGTCGCCTTCCGATGTCGGCAGATGGGGCGGTGGTGTCACTTGGCGAGCCGATTTTCCGTTGACGCCACTGAAGCGAGGTGAAGTTGATGGATGACAGCCCTGCGTTTTTCTGATATTCTCCATCAGTATTTGATTCATGGAAGGTCGATCAATCAAGAACGGATTTGGGCGAAGGGGCATGAGCAGTTCAGGTCAATCTGGTTTTAAACGTCTGCGGCGGCTCCGCCCCGTCGCTCACCCCTCACGTTAGCCCTATGCGTGATTCTCTCTTCAAGCCCCGCCACGTTCCGGGTCTGTCCCGGCGAAAGCCTCGCGCAACGCTCTCCACCAGGCGAAAGCTTGTCCTTATGGCGATCACGCTCATCGTGTCCTTGCTTTGGTTGGCAGGTCTTCACTTGAGCAGCACCGCCATTACCTGCGTCCGCACCGGCACCGCGAAGCATCTGAGTTTGGAAGAGTTGCCCATTTGGCAGCCGCCCGTGTGTATCGTTTTTATGTTTCTGCTGATGGCTGCGATCGTTTGGCGATTTAGATTGACCAACCGTTTTTTCAGTTCGTGCGTGCAGATACAAATGAAACACATAAAGGCTAACAAACCATAGGCAACGAACCCCGATTACGTCTCTGTTCGAAGCCGCGCGTCCGTGGCCCGGGGTTGCTGAGACGGGACGTTCGGCGTCATTGCTATGAGCACAACAGCTTGGGGAATTGTCGGAGCAATCGTGTGTGTTGGGGCCTTTCAGTTGTTGAAGTATGGAGTCGGAAAATCCTCTGGCTACGTGTTCGTCGGTATCGTAGCGGTCGCTGCTATTGTCATGCATTTCGTTTACCAGCGCCGATTAGCGCGACTACGCGATGATGTTGATGAGATGTCGGACGAGGAGCGGAGTCGTTTTTTGCAAGACGTTGACCCAGAGATTGCAGAGGACTTGTGGAGGAAGGATGATGCTAAGAATCCGTCGGCGAAACCAACCGCCGCAGGGAATGACGGCCCCGTCAAACCGGTTGGAGATTCGGGAGCCACGGAGGGGCAGCCATCGGTGAGCTGAATCGTTAGAGCAGAGGACTATGATGGCAAGCGACCTCCTCCATCAGACGCGGATCTTCGATCCGGAACTGGACCTTGAGCACATTCCGGAGTTGCCGGGCAAAGATGTCATGCAGGATGCCATTCAGACGCTCACCACGAGTGGCATTCGGTGCTCGAAGGCGATTCAGGACTCGCATGGCTGGTGCTTTTACCTTTGGGGCGACGATGCACGGAAGTACCTGTTGGAGTTGTCCTACGTGTGCACGCAATCCGGTACATCGAAATGGGTGCTGTGGTCCCGGCGGTGTTGTGGATGGCGGCGGTGGGAGCTCCCAAAGTCGGAAGATGAAGCGAAAGGGCGTGAGCAGCATTATCTCGACGCAGTAACGAACATTCTCTTGTCACACCATGCGTACGAAATACAACCAACCTAACGAAGCCACTCCACCAACCCGGCACTCGCCCTTGGCTTCGGCGGAGCGTCCTGATTACTTATACACCTGTTTGGCTTGTCCCGCTCAGAGTCGGGTGCCGGTCGTTGGCCGTTCGGCGGCGAGCGCACCTGACACATGAATGACCCAATCGGACTTGCGCTTGCATTGTTGTTCGCTGGATGGGGAGCATCTGCAATCTTGTTTCCACA
>DATHJP010000525.1:0-13926 GCA_035489695.1 Terriglobales bacterium | reverse complement strand
AAAGGTTCGTCCCCATTTCGTCCAGTCAGTGAGATAGTCCGGATTGGTATAGTCCGGCCCGCCTTCGGTCCAGTGCATCGCAACATCAGGAAAAGCATCGTGAACTCTGCTCATCATCTCGGGCGTTCCTGCGTATCCGTGCCAGGCAACGTCTTTGCAATATTCGTGCAGGCCAGAATCCTCGAGTTCACCGGTTGCACGTCCCCAGAGGTTATAGTTGTGATCGAGAATCCAAATCTTTGTCGCCAGGCCATTCTGCTTTAGCAATGGCCCCAACAACTTTACGAATTCAATTTCATATTCCTGCGGCCAGATGCAGGCGGGCATTCTGCCGTCCTGGTCAGTATCGACTTCGTTTTGCGGAGTGACTGCTTGCACCGGCACACCTTCGGCGGCGTAGGCCTGAAGGAACTTAAGAAAATATTGCGAGTAAGTTCCGATATATCTTCGCCGCATCGATCCGCCCAACATCGATCCGCCAGATTTCATCCAGCCAGGAGGGCTCCAGGGCGACGAGAAGAGAAACAGGTCGGGATTCGCCTTTCGGGCCTCGCGCAGCACGGGCAGGATGTATTCACGGTCGTGAGCGATGGAGAACCGTTTCAAGTCGGGATCGGGATCGCCTTCGTCGTAGCTGTAAACCTGCGTCGAATAATCGCTCGAGCCCATGCAGGTACGGCAAACATTCATGCCCATCTCCGAAGGATGGAACATTTCATGAAACAACTGCTCTCGGGCTGGACCGGGAAGTTGGTTGAACATGTAACAGGTCGCATCGGTGAATGCCCCGCCGAATCCTAGAATGGCTTGAAACTTCTTGCCGGGATTCAGAACGATCGCCTCCGAGGGTTTACCGGAAGCCCGCTGCCACGAACTGGCTTGAGCCTTCGCGCAACGGAGCTGCTGATCGCTCACCCACGCTTCGATCTTGCCGGTTGGGGCTGCATTAGGAGTTTCATCGCTAGAACCTGCGACCATCTTTGAGGTTGCGGTGGTGGCAAGTCCCAGGGCAGAGAGTCTCAAAAAAGTTCGTCGCGTTGATTCGAATGGCATTTCTGTCTCTCGTCGGACAAACGATTACGTCCCGGAGAATATATCATCGCCCGCACCAGACACTCACAGATAGCTCCCGTTTTCCCCGGGAAGGGAAGCCTGATCTGGAGTGCCGAATTCAGGGGATTGAATGGATTGGGCGTGGACCCGAAAAACTGGGTCCTTAAAGTCGGCGGGAAGGGAGTTATAATTCCCGCTCCTGTACCGACCCGACCCCAAGGAGGCCCTCATGACAACCGCGAAGCTGATCCGAAAAGCCCCTGGCAAGTTGCAAAGATTTTCTTTTCTGTCCGTCCTGCTTGTATTTCTCTGTGGCGGATACGCGCTGTCGCAAGTTACATCCGGAACTATTTTCGGCACAGCAAAAGACCCCAGTGGAGCCTTGCTGGCGAACGCAACTGTCACCGTTGCGAATCCGGCCAACGGGGTAACGCGAACGGTTACCACTTCGGAAAATGGCAGTTTTATAGCTCCCAATCTGCCGCCAGGGAAATACATCATCACTGTCGAGGCGCCCGGGTTTCAGAAGTTGGAGAAAACCGATGTGATGCTAAGCGCGGCTGATCGTTTGAACGCGGGCGACTTTGTCCTGAGCGTGGGGACTTCCAACGAATCGGTTACGGTGGCTGCCGACGTAGGTCAGGTCCAGCTCCAGTCCAACTCCGGCGAGCGTTCCGACGTGATCACCGGCAAACAATTGAATGACGTCGCGATCAATGGCCGCAATGTGCTGGATTACATGAAGCTCATTCCCGGCGTCTCTGGCACGTTTGACGGTCATGCCTCGGGCACCGGCGGAATTGATTCCTTCAGCATCAATGGTAGCCGCACCAACCAGCATGAGTTCACCATTGATGGCGCTTCCAACGTGGATACCGGCAACAACGGTGGCACCCACGTTACTCTCAACACCGATGCGATCGAGGAAGTGAAGGTTCTGACCTCGAACTACCAGGCGGAGTACGGCAAGGCTGCCGGAGGACAGATTGCCATCATCACCAAGAGCGGCAGCAACCAATGGCATGGCAACGGACGGTTTTTCCATCGTAATGAGAGTCTGAACGCTAATGAGTGGTTCAATAAGGCCAATCAATTGAATCCGGCTCCGACAACTCCACCAGTACCGCAACCCGTGCCACACAACGATCCTCCGCTTTATCGCTATAACTATATTGGGTATCAGCTGGGTGGTCCGATCAAGAAGGACAAGCTCTTCGCTTTCTGGAGTCAGGAATTTTACCGGCAGTTAATTCCGATCGGTGGAAACATACAGTTCTACACTCCGACCGCTCTGGAACGTCAGGGGGACTTCTCGCAATCTATCGACGGAGACGGTAATCCGATTGCGATCGCTGGACCGGGGATCACGAACAACGTGATCGACCCGGCTCAGATCAACACCCAAGTACAGACAATTCTGAACCTCTTCCCATTGCCAAACGCGAGCGGGTTTAACAGCGGTGGGTTCTACAACTACTCGGTAGCACTTTCAGGTAATGCTCCACGTCGGGAAGACATACTACGCGTTGACTACCAGCTCAACGGGAGCAACCGCCTCTACGGGCGCTGGATCCACAACTCGGAGACGGATTCGATGGCTTACCTGCCCTTTCCGGGGCCGTTTGGTATCTTTGCTTGTTCGTCCCCAATCCAGTTCCCGGGAGGCTGTACGCAAAGCCATCCCGGCTGGAACTTTGCGGCGAGCCTGCTCAGCACGATTACGCCGACCATATTGAATGAATTTTCGGTGGGACCCAGCCATACCCTCTCGATAGCTGAGAGCACCAACGGGAATGTGTCGCGTGGCAAGAACGGCATCACTATGCCGCTTTTGTTTCCGTTAACTCCCGATCAGTCCATTCCTGACATGGGCTTCAGCGGCCTTAACAATATCAATCTACCGGGGAGCTATTTAGGTGGAACTCCGTGGCGTCAGGCCAACACTACGATCAACGTGAACGACAACCTGACCTGGGTGCTCAACAAGCATGCTCTGAAAACCGGAGTGTTTTACCAGCGCAACCGCAAGGACCAGGTTGCCTGGGGCAATATCAACGGCCAGTTCAATTTCGGCACCGGTCCGACGGCGCCTGGAACTTGTCCCGCGAACACAACCTGCGGGGATCCCTTCGCAAGCGCGCTGTTGGGCGAGTTCAACAGCTTTGACCAAGCTACAGCGCGTCCGGTGGGTAAATTCCGCTACAACCAGCTCGAGTTCTACGTGCAAGACACCTGGAAGATTTTATCCAATTTGACCCTTGACTATGGAATGCGCTTTGCCTGGATTCCGCCTCAGTACGATGCCAGCAACCAGGTTGCTCTGTTCGATCCTTCAGCTTATAACCCGGCGAACGCTGTGACGATTGATCCGGGCAGCGGTGAGATTATTCTCGCCAACGGCGGGGATCCGCTGAACGGCATGAGATATACGAAAAACAATGAAATCCCGGACGGCGGGTGGAACAGCCGTGGAATCATGCTGGAGCCGCGCTTCGGTTTTGCCTACGATCTCCTTGGCCGCCATAACACAATCCTGCGCGGCGGCTTCGGAATGATGCACGACCGTACCCAGGGAAACTTGATCTTCAATACTGTTTTTAACAATCCCGCGGTCGTCCAGACGCCGTCCGTTTCCGCTAACAATATTGCGAATCTCCCCTTCCTGTCGACATCTTCTTCCGAGATTCCGACACAGGGCGATGGTGGCGTTCTCGGCGCGGCGCGAGACGGACAAGTGCCGACGATTTACAGCTTCAGCTTCGGTGTGCAGCACGAACTTACCAGCAGCATGACGTTAGATCTCGCCTACGTCGGCTCGCTGTCCCGCCACCTAGTAACTTCGCGTGACATTAATGCAATCCCGTATGGCTTCGCGTTTACTCTCGCAGCCCAGGATCCAAATGCTTGCGGTTGGGGCGGTACCGTGGGAACAGATCCTTATCTTCTGCCCGAATACGCCGCCGCTGGTTACAGTTTCAGCGGAATCTGCGCGTTGGGAAGATCCTCGTACATCAATACCCCCTTGGTACCTTTCAAGGGTTACTCACAGATCCCATATCTCGAATTCAATGGCACCTCCAATTACAACTCGCTGCAAGCCTCATTGCAGCGCCGCTTCGCCAAAGGGCTGACCCTAGGAGCCGTCTACACCTGGTCGAAATCCTTGACCACGGCCACCGCAGATCAGGACACGCAGGATACCTTCAATCCTCGCGGTCTCGATTATCGGGCAGCGGGGTGGGACCGTACGCACGTGTTTGCCCTGAACTACGTGTACAACCTACCCAATGTTACGAAGCACTTTCAGGGACCGAAATGGCTTTCCTATGTTACCGACAACTTCCAATTGAGCGGCGTGACCCAGGTCATGAGCGGAACCCCGGTTGACTTGAACAATGCCTGGCATGGTGAGCCAGGAGCGCAGAACGGCTCCAACATGTGGGGAGCGATACCGCTTTACTTCACGCTCAATCAGAGCTTAAACCCCATTTATCCCACGATCGGTGCTCCTCTACGCGGAACGCGCGACTTCCTCCGCAACGGTGGAATGCAGAATTGGGACATGTCTTTGTTCAAAAACTTCCCCTTGGGCGGCAACCAGGAGCGCTATATCCAGCTTCGTTTGGAAGCCTTCAATGTCTTCAACCACCCAAACTTCAACGACAAGATATATGGCTTTGATGAGAACGGGCCATACCAGTGGCAGCCCGGCACTCCGTTCAGCATTTCGAGGATCTCCAACTGGGGAGCGAACGCGGATACGTACGGCAGCGGCCCCGGAGGTTTTCGTGTATTGCAGTTGGCCGCGAAGATCTACTTCTGACAATCTCGCCTTCAGCCCGCGGTTTCGGCCGCGGGCTTTTTTGTGTCTGACGAGTGGCTAGCAGAAAATGCTAATCGTGCGACCATGCGGGTGACATGCCGGACACCAGCGGAGATTATGCTAGTCTGAACTCGCATGAATGCCGTTTGGTTCGTGACTCTTTCCTGGCTGGCTATGGCTGCCAGTTTTGCTGCTGGATCTCCATGGAAAGACGCAACATCCCCTGACGTTTTCCTGGTGACAATCGATACCCTTCGCGCCGACCACGTGCGCTGCTACGGGTATGAGCGCATCCAAACGCCGGCTTTGGATAGCTTGGCAACGGACGGCTTTCGCTTTACGCAGGCCTTCACCCCTAGTCCAATCACCAATTCATCCCATGCGACTATCCTGACGGGACTGTTGCCAAGTTCGCACGGAGTGACCGATTTTGCGGTACCGCTGTCCACAACTCATCCGACCTTGGCGGAATTGCTGAAAAAGAAGGGGTATCGGACGGCAGCGTTCGTCGGGGCAGTGATTCTCGACAGCAAGAGCCTGGCGCCGGGATTCGATCGTGGGTTCGATTTCTACGATAATTTTCCGCAGCACTCGCATTCGAATGTGCGCTGGGGACGCGTGGAACGCCGCGGCATGGATGTGGTGCATCGCGCGCAGGACTGGCTGGCTGCTCATCCTGCCGGTCCACATTTCGTGTGGGTACACCTATATGATCCACATGATCCGTATGAACCGCCTGCGCCCTACTCTCTTACCTACAAAGATCGCTTGTATGACGGCGAAATTGCTTATGCCGACTCAGCGCTAGCAACTTTTGTAGCTTACATAAAGAAGCAGGGCTGGTATGAAAACTCACTGGTCATTGTTGTCGGAGATCATGGAGAAGGACTGGGTGAACATCACGAAGACACGCACGGGATATTTCTCTATGATTCCACCACGCACGTTCCTCTGATCGTCAAACTGCCAGGCCGAACAAACAGCGCCAAAACCGTGAAGCAGCAAGTCCGGACGACGGATATCCTGCCTACTGTGCTGGACGTTTTACGCGTCCCATTGCCGGAGCGGCGGGATGGAGAGTCACTCAAACCGTATTTTGCCAGCACGGAAATCGCCGGCCGGACTGCCTTGGGCGAGACTGATTATCCGCTTCGATTTGGCTGGGCGCCATTACGCTCGGTGCGTCAGGAAGGATTCAAGTTCATCGAAGCTCCTCGACCCGAACTCTACAATCTGAAAGCTGACCCAGGAGAACTGAACAATATTTACCAGCCCTGGGATCAGATGGTGAAGAAGTATCGGGCAATCCTGACGACGGTAAGGTCAAAGGCCGCGCCCGCACCAGCGTCGGCGGCGACGGTCGGGCAGGGCACTCTTGACGAGTTGAAGGCCCTGGGCTACCTCGGTCCTGCCGATGCGGGAAGTTCCACGAATGCTCCAGAACCCTCGTTATTGCCCGACCCCAAGGATAAGATTGAGGAACAGAATCTGCTGCATAGCGCGATGATGGCTTCGGAGGACAACCGTCCCGACGATGCTCGCAGATCTCTCGAAAAAGTCTTGCAACTCGATCCCAAGTCGCCTCCGGCACTGCGACAGTTGGGGGAGTTGGAGTTCCGGGCCGGCGATTACAGCAAGGCCGCCGACCATCTCAAGCTTGCGCGCGAAGTTAGTCCAACGGATGCCACTGCCGCATTCCAAGAAGGGCAGGCATTGCAGAAGTTAGGCAATCTGGCAGGTGCACGCGAGGCGTTAGAGAGCAGCTTAAAACTTATTCCCGGACAATTCCCCGCACGCCTGTTGCTCGGTGAAGTCTATTTGGGACTGAAAAACACCGCAGCCGCCGAAGATCAATTTGAAGCTGCGCTCCTGTTGCAGCCCGAAAGTGTGGAAGCACAGCTCGGTTTGGCGAGAGTGAAGATTGCCGGCGGCCGCTTCAACGATGCGGTCGAACAACTTGAGACTCTCTCCAAGTCGCAGTCGAACAATGCGGAAATATTTGAGCTGCTCGCGCAGGCCTACCGGGGGATAGGAAAAAACGACGCTGCGCAGAAAGCCGAAACCCGTGCAAGGCTGCTGCGTGAAAAACGCTCCCAGCCCTGAATGGCAAAGCCGGAAAGGCCTATTTTTGCGCCACCTTGTTGGGAGAATTCTCGAAGATCTCGCTCAGCACGTGTCCCCGCATCTGCGTGGGCTGTTGAATGCCGTACAGATGCAGGATAGTGGGCGCGACGTCGTACACGCTGGCTTCGAAGCCCATCAGACGAAGATCGTGTTTGATTCCCGGACCCATGGCGAAGAAGGAACCAGGTACGTCGTCACCATCGGCAAAGTCGTGCTTGGCGATCACAGGGGTGGTCTTCTCGTGGTCCATGTGAGCGTGTGGATCTGTCTGTTCAAATTCGCGCAGCGGCTTGATGCCATGGTCGGAAACGATAATGAGGTAGGTATTATCGTCGACATGTTTCAAGATGCTGCCAAGCACCTTGTCAAACGCGATGTACTGGTCGGGGAAGGCTTCTGTGCGCACCGCATTGATCTTAGGGTTGTAACCGACGTTATAGGGCGCGATGGGATAGAGCCAATGTCCGGTCCGGTCTTCGCAAGATTGCGCCAGCCAGGTGAAGTCCGTGGGATGTTTGCTCATCAGGTAATCGAACAACTCAGTTTGTTGCTGGCGAATCACATCTACTTTTTTCAGCCAGGCGTCAATGACTTCGGTCTCGTGACCTCTCAATTGCTCGGCGGACGGCATGCGCTCGCAATCAACATAGAAATCGCCGACGTTCTTGAGCAGCTCCGCCTTCATGGCCGCGGGATAGACTGGGTCGCCACCTTGCACTTCTGAGAGCTTTGGAGCGCAGAGCACGCCGTCCTCGCAGTTTTTACCGCGCGTCAGCATCCCGCTCACCATGTAGCCATTCACAGGCATCACCGGGAAAGTAGCCGGAACGTTGGCCATCCCGACGGTGACTCCGTTCTTGGAAAGAATCGACCAAATGGGCTCTTCCTTCAGCATATTAGTATTCGCCGTGATACCACCCACGATGAAGCCAGTAACGCCATGCTCGTCGGGCCTGGTGCTGGTAAATAAAGTGGAGTAAACCCGTGGGCAATTAGGAGCGTCGACTGTTCGGAGCTTGCCGTATGCGCCCTTCTTGATGACCTTAGCCAGATTGGGCATCTCGCCTTTGACCAGCAGGGGCCGGATCACGTCCAATTCCATGCCGTTTACGCCCACGACCACTACCCGCGGCTTGGCTTTGGACGCGCTCTCGGCCTGACCGAAAAGGGGCAAAGGCAGACAGGAAAGTAACAATAGAAATATCGGGACTCTTCGCAAAACCATAAAAACTCTCGCTTCGGCTATTTTTATTGGATTTCCGTCGATAGGTAAGTAGCGCCATTATACTCGCAGAAGCCGTATCAATCACCGAATTAGGGCACAAGTCCGCGCCCTTGGTTCTCGCTGAACAGGAGGAAAGTGTTTGCACTTCAACACCATTCCCCAAGACCGAGCGCCTTCAGCGACGGCGACAGCCGTTCTAAAAGAGATAACCCGCGTGCCGATCAAGGCTTGGCTCGCCAAGACATGACTTGCCGGGAATGAACAGGCGATCCCGGAACACTAAGGTATTGGGGTTGTTCGGAAATCCGAACAACAATCGCTCACCCGCGGAATGCTGTCCCATTGTGATAAGAAATCGCGCGTCTCCAGTCAGGAGGAGAGCATGCGTGTGGGAGAGATCTTGTCCGATTTAAGGAAACAGCGCCGGCGCATCGATCGGGCGATTGCCGCCTTGGAAATGCTTAAGCCACAATCGGCACGGCAGAGGAAACAAAGAATTAATCGCCAGAAACCGACGTCTGGCACCGCGAGGTCTGGGAAGGTTTACCGCCTATCCAAGAGAAGGAAATCTTTGGCAACGAAAGGAGTGGTCAGCCCGGCGAGAGTAATTCCGTTCGGTCGCTTGCGGCAGCGTGCATGAGCGGCTTGCGCCCTCGTCCTTGATGATGGGTTAGACAGGAAGCCTTCCGACTTTTCCAGCGAGCAGATTGAGATCACCGAAGAGACAAGAGCGGGTTTCTGCCCGCTCTCGTTTTTTCGAGGGCATGCAATTCATGCAGCTTTCTTCGCGTGTTTCAGTTTCCACTTCGCCCAGCGCGCTTTCTGCGCGTCCGCGATTCTTCTGCGCGCCGCCACGGAGAGCTTTCGCGGTGCATGTCTTCCGTTTTTCTGACCGCCCGAACCTGACACGACCTTACCGAGTACTACAATAGCCTCATCCAAGCGCTTGAGTTGGTTTTGAATGCGACTTCGTTCCTCGCGTAATTGCCGCAAGGCTTTAGTTAGATCCGCCATGAACCCTCCAGTTGTCTGTTACGGCTCTTATATCCTAGCACTCCTTAATTGCCAAGGCACTTAATGACGTACCAGAGAAATAGGTCAATGTTGCTGGTCGCAATTTGGAGATCCACGTCGCCCCCACGCCCCAGCGCATGCCATCGAATGCATCTGTGTTTTGCGCAAATCTTTGCACCTTCGATGGCGCTTCCCTGGACAGCTCGCATCCTTGAGTTGGTTGTGACTTGCTAGGGCTCAGTTGTTGATGGGTCTCCTTTGGTGAATTGGTGGGATGAGAACCACAAGAAGGCAGCCAAAAAAGGGGAACTGCTCCACGAGTGATACTCGAGCGGACGGGGAGATCTATCGCGTAAGCAAAGCCATAGTGGGAGAGGTCGCCTGGTTCAGGCCCCGACTGCTCCTTGGCGGAGGCCACAGATTCCCATTTCATCTCAGCGGCTTTGAGCTTGGGTGTACTTTGTCTAACTTCAGTGAAAATCCTGTTTCCCATTGCTCTCAGCACGCATTGCGGGCAGACAATGTCGCGAAAACTACCGGTTCTTCGCGATAGGGCTGGAAAACGGCGGCGGCTAACACGCCGAGAAGTTCGGTGGTAGGAAGAACGTCTGCAATAGAAACTGGCAAACGAGCTTCTCGGCCCTGCAGGAAGTTGATGAAATGTTCAAGAAATCGGAAGTGCGATAAGGCTTGTCGCGAAACTCCCCAAGTTCGCAATGCTGAGGCAGCAAAATTACTGCCAAAGGCAGCGGCTCGGACGCAGTCACTCCAGAGTTCGTGAAGCGGCGTGATTACGCCACTATAAGAAGCGAAACCGTCGGGAAAAAACTTTAGCTCCACATGCCTGCGTGATCCGTGAATCTCCACTCGAGCTGATTCGGCACCGCTGAAGGCTCGCAGATCGATCGATCCAGTGACTCCGCTGGAGTGCTCGATCAGTGCCTCAATGGTTCGTGAGCTCTCGTCTGCATCCCGGTAGTTCGAGCGCACGGACAGAATCTTTCTAATCGGTCCTGCGAATGCAACTTCGAGATCGAGAAAGTGTTCTGCCCACTCGTAGAGGAGCATGCGATGAGTCTGCTGTTCCCCTCGCCATGGTGCCGGCTCCGATGCGGGTACGCCGCCGTGATAGACGCAGTCAATCCGGCGCAGTTTGCCGATTTCTCCGCTTTGATAGAGTGCCATCGCTTTTAGCATCGGCAATTTGAAGCGGTAATTCTGCATCACCGCGATGGGAACTCCGGTCTTGGCCGACCGGTCAGCTAAGGTTTTGGCTTCAGCCAAGGAAAAGCAGGCTGGCTTTTCTACTACCACGGCCACGCCATGATCGAGTGCCAGATTCGACAACCCGGAGTGGCTCGCGGGCGGAGTTGCGATTACGACGAAATCCACAGCGCAGGACTGCAGGAGCTCTTTGCATGAGGCGAAGCCTTGTTTTATTCGATATTTCGAGCAAAACTTGGCAACGCGATCAGGTTCGATGTCGCAAGCTGCCTCCACTTGTACCGGCAAGCCGCGAAACGCCTGCATATAGAGATCGGCAATATAGCCACAGCCGATTACCGCACATCGCAACGTATTGCGAGGTCGCTCATACTGACGCATTTCTTTTCTCCCAACTAGTTTGAATTCCGTCATCCACGCCCGTACGTGCCTGTCGACCTACTCGTTCTTTCGCGCCTGGATTCGAAAGATATGTGCACTGGATTCTGTCTGTCTGTGACGGCTGTCACCAACCATGTCCTTTTCTTTGCAAGAACCTAACTGATTCAGCAACGCATTCCTCCCTGGCTGAATGGCGAGGAGGAGTGGTCAAAGATTCAAGGATTGGTACCGCGGGTTGGGGCCGATGTACGATGGTGCCCTCAATTATGCGAATTTCCACGAATCGACTCGTTGTCTCCACTTTATTAGCCTGCTCGATGGCTAGCGTCCTACTCGTTTCGGCGAGTTCCGAAAAGAATCCGGCAACACCCGAAATGTACGATTGGCCCGTGTATGGCGGTGGGCCGGAGAATATCCACTATTCGCCATTAGCGCTGATCAACCGCACCAACGTGAAGCAACTCGAGGTGGCATGGAGTTTTGACAGCGGAGAGAGCGGCGGCCTGCAGACCAGCCCAATCATTGTTGACGGGGTCCTTTACGGCATCACACCTACACAGAAAGTCTTCGCATTGGATGCTGCGCTGGGCAAACTTCTGTGGAAATTCGATTCCGGCATTAAAGGGACACAACCAGACCGAGGCCTGACTTATTGGTCCAGTAACACGGACAAACGTATCCTGGTGGGTGTCATGAACTTCGTCTACGCTCTGGATGCCGCGACCGGCAAGCCAATCCCTGCGTTCGGAAGAGATGGAAGGATTGACTTACGGGACGGTCTTGGACGCAGTCCTGAGTTGCAGTCGGTTGCATTAACCAGTCCAGCAAGCGTCTATAAGGACTTGATCATTGTTGGAGGACGCCTGCCTGAAACCCTGCCAGCACCTCCGGGCGACATTCGCGCCTACGACGTTCGCAGCGGCCAGCTTCGCTGGTCCTTCCATACCATCCCGCATCCGGGAGATTTTGGTTACGAGACGTGGCCTAAGGACGCCTGGAAGTACAGTGGCGGAGCAAACAACTGGACGGGCATGGCAGTGGACGTCAAGCGAGGCATTGTCTACGTCCCGACGGGTTCGGCGGCATTCGATTTCTACGGGGCTGATCGATTAGGTGACAATCTGTTTGCCGATTCCCTAATTGCCCTGAACGCCGAGACCGGTCAAAGAATTTGGCACTTCCAGGCTGTAAGACACGATCTCTGGGACCGGGATTTCCCCTCACCGCCGAACCTCGTAACTGTGAAACACGATGGCAAGAACGTCGATGCGATTGCGCAGACCACTAAGCAAGGCTATGTGTACTTATTCGACCGCACCACTGGCGCCCCCTTGTTCCCGGTCGAGTATCGTAAGTATCCTCCCAGCGCGGTACAGGGCGAAATCGCTGCCGCGGAACAGCCGCTTCCGACGGCGCCCTCGCCATTTGCTCGTCAAGTTCTCACGGAAGACCTGCTGACCAGCCGGACGGCTGAAGCTCATCAGTGGGCGCTGGAACATTTCCGAAAGTTTCGTAACCAAGGACAGTTTGTTCCGTTCAGCATTGGACAGGATACGGTCGTGTTCCCCGGATTCGACGGCGGAGCCGAGTGGGGTGGATCTGCCTTCGACCCTGAAACCGGAATTCTGTATGTCAATGCCAACGATATCGCATGGACGGGAGCCTTGGCCGAGAACACCGGAGCTGAACCCAGTGGCCGAGGGCTGTACTTGAGCCAATGCAGTGTTTGTCATCAAGACAATATGGCTGGTTCGCCGCCGCAGTTTCCTTCACTAGTGGGCGTGGCAGACCGTGTCAGCCGCGCAGAGATCACAGATGTCATTCGGCACGGCAAGGGCAGGATGCCCGGATTTCCCAACCTGGAAGAAGATCAACTCTCCGCTCTCGTCCAATATCTAACGACGGGTGAAAACAAAGAGCTCCCTGCTTCCGAGCCGGCGCCGCCACAGATGAAGTACCGCTTCACCGGCTATCACAAGTTTCTAGACCCAGAAGGATATCCTGCGATTGCTCCTCCGTGGGGCACGCTGAATGCAATTAATCTCAACACTGGTGAGTATGCCTGGAAGATTCCGCTGGGCGAGTATCCGGAACTTGCCGCCAAGGGCATGAAGAACACTGGCACTGAGAACTATGGGGGACCGATCGTAACCGCTGGTGGCCTTCTGTTTATCGGAGCGACCAACTACGACAAGAAATTTCGGGCTTTCGATAAATCTACCGGCGAGCTGTTATGGGAGACTACGCTGCCCTTTGCGGGGAACGCCACTCCTTGTACTTATGCTGTGAAGGGACGCCAATACGTGGTTATTGCAGCGGGCGGAGGTAAGGATCCGAAGTCGCTTTCGGGGGGAGTTTATCGGGCTTTCGCGCTTCCGAACAAAAGCCAGAAGTAGCGACTTTTCTTCATAGAATGCCACTCCTTCCCAGATGCCTGTCCAGGCGTTAACATAGGCGATTCCACTTCTTCTCTGGAGAGACTCAAATGCATCGCACTACACGGGCGGTAGGCGGGACGGCATGGCTGGTCATTCCGATGTTCTTGTGCGCGACAGGTCTCGGTTTCGCGCAGAGCAAGACAGAACGAGAAAGGAAACCCACCGAACAGGTGTCGCCAGCTCCGAACGCCGCAACCCAGAACATCGCGGCGCCCCCTAAAAAGGAAGACCCTGTCTTCAAGGGATTGAAATACCGCCCCATCGGTCCCTTCCGGGGAGGGCGATCTCTGACAGCGTCCGGCATCCCCGGAGACCCGAATACCTACTACTTCGGCTCGACTGGCGGCGGAGTGTGGAAGTCGACCGACGGGGCCATGACTTGGACCGCGCTCTTTGATAAAGAAGCTGTTGGGACCATTGGCAGCTTGGCTGTGTCGCCGTCGGAGCCGAACATCGTCTACGTCGGTACGGGAGAGGCTTGCATCCGTGGCAACATTTCGCACGGCGATGGGGTTTACAAGACTCTCGACGGTGGCAAGACGTGGAAGAACGTTGGCTTGCGGGATACGCGCGCCATCGGGAAACTGATTGTTCATCCCAGAAATCCAGACATCGTGTACGTGGCCGCGTTGGGTCATCCATTC
>DATHJP010000524.1:0-2846 GCA_035489695.1 Terriglobales bacterium | reverse complement strand
GGCGATGTCAGCCAGATTCAAGTCGTAGCGAAAATCTTCGGGCAATTGCTCGCTCCTGGCATTCTTGAAAATATCGAACCCCTCGGCGTAGGCTTGCATCAGCCCGTACTCAATACCGTTGTGCACCATCTTAACGAAGTGTCCAGCGCCGGCAGGACCGCAGTGGATGTACCCATCTTCGGCTGTACCCGCCATACGCTCGCGGCCTGGAGTGCGGGGAGTACTGCCGCGTCCCGGAGCAAGGGTTTTGAAAATCGGGTCGAGTAGTTGAACAACTTCTTTCGGCCCTCCAATCATCATGCAATAACCACGTTCAAGGCCCCAGACACCGCCACTGGTCCCGACATCCGCGTAGTGAATACCCTTCTCGCTGAGTTGCTTGGAGCGGCGGACGTCATCTTTGAAATAGGAATTCCCGCCATCAATGATGATGTCTCCCGACTTCATACGCTGCGCGAGAGCTTGAACGGTTTGCTCGGTAGGACCGCCTGCAGGCACCATGAGCCAAGCGATGCGCGGCTTGCCCAGTTTGTTGACGAAATCATCGAGCGAAGCGGAAGCGACGGCGCCTTCACCGGAAATTTGCTTTACGTTATCTGGACTTAGATCGGTGACGACAACTTCGTGACCGCCGCGCACCAGACGGCGCGTCATGTTCGCGCCCATCTTGCCCAGGCCAACCATCCCCAAACGCATTTTTGTACTCCTCGGCACTAATCTAGCGCCGCCGATTTCCGGCTTACCCAACTCGAAAAAAACGAGGTTATTGCAGCGCTTGCTGGACTGCTTTCAACAGCGCGCCCAGACCGGCCTTGAGATCCCGACCGAGATGGACTCGTAATGCTCGCCGTCCACGATCTACCAGCACTTGGAAATCCCCACGCGCCTGTGCGGCTTTGACTACTCCGAACGTGTACTTCTGTCCGGGCACTGGCAAATCCGCAGCGTCATCGCAGGTTACCTGCAAGAAGACTCCGGTGTTGGGTCCGCCTTTGTAAGCCTGGCCTGTGGAATGCAGAAAGCGCGGACCAAATCCCAGGCAGGTCGCCACTCGCCTTTTATCACGGACGGCGTGACGTAGTTTTTGTAACAGCGCTTCATTTTCTTCATTCATCGGAACAAAGGCGAGAAGAGCAAAGTAATCGCGATCGCTCAAGCGGTTCAAGTGTGCTCGCAAATATGCGACCAACGATCTGTCCGAACCTGTTACTTTGGCTAATGCGTCGGCATTTTTCGAATCAGTGAAGAGCTTGATGCCGCTGTCTTCGAGCACCGGCTTTTCTGCGGGGAGCGAACCGGTCTTTTCGTATTCTTCAGTCAGTTTTCGAGTGACGATCTTGCTGGCCTCCACATCAGGTTGATTGAACGGATTGATCCCGATGATGGATCCCGCGACC
Organism: Terriglobales bacterium; assembly: GCA_035489695.1. Taxonomy (GTDB): domain Bacteria; phylum Acidobacteriota; class Terriglobia; order Terriglobales; family Acidobacteriaceae; genus 40CM-3-55-5. Next base: position 1,449 of record DATHJP010000524.1, on the reverse strand, counting down.
GCGGTGGCGATTTCCCAACGGAAGAATTCCTGACCCAGGTCGTAAATATCGTCAACCAAAATTCGAATCACAGCTTGGCCAGCCTGTTCTAGCGCGGCGACCTTTGCATCCTGCGTGGCATCGGGCGCCGATTCCAGACGCACATAGGCAAAGATACGGTCATTGCTATAAATCCCCGGAGATCCCAGCTCTTCGCGATCCACCGGGATGATGCCTTTGCCTTGCTTACCTGTGGATTCAGCTAGCAACTGTTCCAGCCATGCGCCAAGATCCGAAATCCGAGGAGAAGCAATGACTGTGATTTTGTCGCGTCCCTCTTTTGCGGCTGCCCCCAGGATGATCCCCAGCACTACGCCAGGGTTTTCTTCGACCGGCACACAAGAAGCACACGCTTCCACCATTTCCTCCGTACGATCGAGGAATTTGCCAGGATCAACGCCCATCAGCGAGGCCGGAACTAATCCGAAGTTAGAGAGTGCAGAGTATCGTCCTCCAATACTGGGTACGCCATGGAAAATGTGCCAGAAGTGATCTGCTTCTGCTACCTGCTCGAGCTTCGATCCCGGATCAGTGATAGCGATGAAGTGGCTGCCAGCTTTATCCGCGCCCACGGTCTGCTTCACGCGTTCAAAGAAGTATTGCTTGAAAATGTTTGGTTCCAGCGTACTTCCCGATTTGCTGGAGACAACAAACAATGTTTTCGCGAGATCCACTTTCTTCTCGAATGCCTTGACCTGCGCAGGATCGGTGGAATCAAGAACGTACGACTTGGGAAAACCAGAAATCGGGCCGAAGGTTAACGCGAGCACCTCGGGACACAAGCTGGATCCGCCCATGCCCAGCACCAGTACATCGCGAAACCCTTCTTTCTTAATTTCTTCCCCGACACTGCGAAGTTTCTGCTCCTGGCCGATCTCCTCTTCCGTAATGCTGAGCCACCCCAGCCAATTAGCTTCATCAGTTCCAGTCCACAGCGATGCATCCCGCTGCCATAAACGGCGCACTTTTCCGCCGGCACGCCAGTCGTCAATATGATGTTTTACCGAAGCAGTTAGTGCGTCCGGCAGCTTGTAACTTTGACGGTTCAGCTTGGGAGCGGTCTGGGATTTCGAGCGCTTTTCCACTGCTTGCAGAAGTTTGTCGAACGCTTCTTCGAACAGGCGCACACCGTCTTCGGTGAGCTTGCTGGTGATTTGATCGATCGAAATGCCAACCTTGGCCAGCGTTTCCATCGTTTCTTTGGCCGATTCAACGTCTTCAGTGAGGCTCTGACGTGCATGCCCATGATCGCGGAACGCATCTATCGTCGCTGGCGGAATCGTGTTTACCGTGTCTGGCCCGATCAGTTCTTCGACATAGAGAACGTCGCGGTATGCAGGATTCTTGGTGCTGGTGCTAGCCCACAATACTCGTTGCGTCTGTGCTCCCTGGGAAGCCAGCTTCTTCCAG
>DATHJP010000523.1:0-3044 GCA_035489695.1 Terriglobales bacterium | reverse complement strand
TTTCGCGGTTATCCGTCCAAAGGCCGGTTTTACAGTTTGGATTTCGCTCTGGTTATTTATCGATCTGTTTGCGTTGTTTGCTTTCATGGGTGCTTTCTAAACAGGTGAAGATCACCTGTGTTTTGTTTTTTCCTTTTGTTTCTTGTTTCGGCCTTCCCGGACTTCTCGTTTTGAGAAGTCCTTTCTGGCCGTTCAGCAGTCACTACAGGAAATGAGAGATGAGATTCCGGAAAATCTTTCTCAGTCGATAGCCTAAGAGCGGACTTGAAGATCGACGGTTGCTCTAGCCGGAGCCTCTGTAAGAACGCGTGCGCGCCCGCCCGCAGGGCCGTAGCTACGGGTCAAAACTGCTTTGAACAGAAGAGAACCAAGACAGCGAAGCATCCATCTAGATTGCCCACTCAGAAAAGAGTCTTTGTTTCCTTCGCCTGCTCGCGAAAGCTTTCGGAGTTGGCTTCTGTCAAAGCCGTCTGGCGAAATCATTACGGCGCGACCTAAAAATAAATCCCGCCCGCCGATTTTCACCAGCGGGCGAAATCTTGTTTAATCTTTCGAGTGTTGGTTTAAACCGCGAGCAAGAGGCCGAGCAGATCACTGGGGCCAGGGTTGTCGCCCGATCGCGTCGGCGCCGTGGAGGCCATGGGCTCCTTTTGGGTCATCAGCAGCCACATCAGCCGCCACATCAGCCCTGAGCGTGATGCAATTCCAGGTCGCGCCGGGCAGCACAACTGCTGCCCGTATCTCCGCAGCTAGCGCCGCAGGCACTGTGATGATGATGCGCGAGCCCGAAACGCTAACCGGAATTGAGTACGATAAGGCCGGCTGGCCTATCAGCGCTGGCCGCCGATCTATGAGTAGTCCGCTGAACGTCGATCCATCCCACAACGCGCCCACGTAGAAATCTGCCGGAGCCGTTATCTTTGGAGGCAGTGGGAGCCCCGGAGGGTCTGTCGAATCGTCAGTGTTGAGCGCGAAGTGCCAGTCGAATACACCGTGAAATCCCGGCGGGTTGGGAAGCCCGGCGAGCGAGCCGGCCACATCGACAGTGAGCGTCAGCGTGTTCGAGATGGTGATCGACGCTGCGATGATGTCGAGAAACGCCGGTGCCTCGTGCCCGTTGCTGTAGAAAGCGTCGCCCTGCGGGGCAATGACCGCAGCCGTCTGCGCACGGGCCGCCAACGCGGCAAACGACACAAGCAGCGCGCAAAGGAGCGAACCGACAATTCTTAGGGGTGCAGTTGTCCTCTTGAACTGGATGTTTTTCATAAATTAATTTCTTCTTCTTATTTCGACCTTTTCGAACTTCTGGTTTTAAGAAGTCCTTTCCGGCCGTTCACCAGTTACTACAGGAAGTGAAGGGCGAAGTTCCCGAATTAATTAGGAACGCAGGAGCAGAGGAAAAAATCTGGTAAACCAACCGCGGATCGCACGGATGGAACGGATTACCGAATTTTGTGGAAAGATCGTTTCGGCGAGCCGCCGAAACCAACACGCGGGCCGCGTGCGCTCCCGGATTAGAAACGCTTCTTCAGCGCCACATACCAGGTTCGCCCCTTGATATTCGCCTGTCGCGGATCGTAGCCGTCTTGGAAGGTGCCATCGACGAACGGCGGATCCTGATCGAACACGTTGTTCATGCCAAGCGTGATAGTGGTATTATTCAGCCATGCGCGCCAACCTACACTGTAGTTCGCGGTAGAAATGGGCGTGATGTTCTTGCCCTTGCCGTCTGTCGTCTCTACGTTTTTACGGTCGTCCTTGGCGTAGCCGGGAACTGGCTCGGTGGCCCGCTGCGGAAGATGAAACGTATAGTTGACCACCAGATCAAGTGTCGTCCATTCACGGATTTTGCGAGAGTTAGGGGGGGCGGGTAGTCCTATTCCGCTGTTCGAATACTGTCCAACGTAATTAACGATGGCGCCGACATCAAAGCCGCCGAGGTCGTAAAACAGGCTGGCGTACCAGCGGTTTTGCGGATGCGAGCCAATTCGCACTCCTCCGCCGTCGCCGTCCAGATTAACTTTGGGCTCCGGTGGAATAAACTGCTCTGCAAACCGAGCCAGGTAGTTGCCGTCGAAGGTGAACGTGAATGTCCCGAAGTTGCCGTGGCCAAACATCGAGCTGTCGAGTCGATAGCTAGCCTCGTAATCGAGACCTTCTGTGATCTGCCGAGACGAGTTCAGCAGGCTAGTGTCGACACCAATGACTGCGCCGGTACGGGGATTGCGCTGAATCCGCTCTGAAAAGTTAGCCAACAAAATGTTTTCTGCGTTCGCAGCGAAGATGGTGTTGCGCAAATCGATGTGGTAGAAGTCCGCGCTTAGGGTGAGTCCCTTGATAAATTTCGCGGGCGTCCAAACAATGCCGTAGGTCCATTCATACGCCACTTCCGGTTTCAAGTTGGGATTGCCGCCAACCGTTTGTTTGATGAATGTGTTTGGCGGAGTCAAGCCCGCGGGATCATCCACTTGCACGAAGGTCTGTGCTTGCGCCGTGTACAATTCAGCAAGGGCCGGAGCGTGATAAGCTTCGCTATAGGTCCCGCGCAAGGTCAGCGACGAATCGATTGGCTGCCAGCGAAAGAAAAACTTGGGCCTTTCTGTGGAACCGAAATCGCTGTAGTGATCAAATCTCTCCTGGTAGCCTAATTCCAGGCTGTGGAGACCATAGCAGTTCCAACTAGGGCTCGTGATTGGGACACGAATCTCCCAGTAGAGAGACCATACATCGCGGCTCCCATTGGTCGCGACGACGTCAGACACATTGTCCGCTCCGGTAGTGGGCAGAGGAGGTTTAATCGGGTTAGTTATTTGACCGGAAGCCGTTAGTGCGTCGGGCTGATCGTTCTGGTACTCGGTCCGGTGTTCGCCGCCGATCGCGAAAGGGAGCGGTCCGGCGGGCAACGAAAAGAGGTTGCCCGTCACCTTTAGATCTTCGAGCGTCAGGGTCGCTTTGCCGACGCGCTGAGTGGTGACGAAAACTTTATTGATCACGGCTGGCGAGTTCTGGTTCAGCCCGAATGGATTGAAGGCAGTCGCTGGATT
>DATHJP010000522.1:0-2241 GCA_035489695.1 Terriglobales bacterium | reverse complement strand
CTGACCGATTGCGATCTTTATGTGACCAAGGAGCCCTGCCCGATGTGCGCAGGCGCGCTCGTGCACACGCGAATTCGGCGCGTGATTTTCGGTTGCGCAGATCCCGTTGGCGGTGCTGCGGGAAGTGTAATCAATCTTTTGCAGATGCCGGGCTTCAATCACCGATGCGATGTTGTTTCTGGTGTGTTGCAAGACGAATGCGTGACAATTCTGCAGAATTTCTTTCGAAAACGCCGCGACGAACAAAGCGAAACTCCGCAAAGATAACCGTTTACACGCCGAGCCGGAACGCATAGGCTTGAGAAGCGATAGGGAAGGGGACCAAGATATTGCCCTCAAAAAGCTTTGATACTCCGTTTCTCGCCACTCCGGACACGCTGGAGATTCGGCAAGCGGAGCATCCATTTTCGTTCCGGAACAGCAAGGACGAGAAGCTTAATGCGCTGATCGTGGAGGCGGTTAACCGGATGGGAGGCGTCGGCGACGATGCGGAGGAGAACTACAGACGGGCGCTAAGTTCACTCAGGAAAAGCGGCCCAGGCGTTCTGGAGATCCTCGCGGCCGATTACGAGGAGCTCCCCGAGGATAGCTATCTGGATCGTTGGTCACTCGTGCAACTCATCGTCGAGCTTCGATATCCAGAAGCAGTCAAACCGCTCAACCGAATCATTGCTGCCCGGATTCCCGCAGAGAAATTTAGAAAATCGCATGATATGTCGACCGTGGCCGAAGAGGTCATGATCCGGACAACTGCGGTCGAGGGCCTTGTCCGTTTAAGTGCGGATGGCGTCGCTGAAGCCCGGGACGTGCTTCTAAAGTATGCTGTGCACCGGACATTCTCCATCCGGCGTGCATGCGTGCAGGGCCTGATGCAGACTGGAACCGACGACGACAAAAGGAAGCTCAGACGCCTGCTCAAGGAGAGGAAAGAAGAAGGTCTACTCAAGATCAAACAGGTCGATGTGCGCAGTGTGCCACAGCCAATCGGCGGCCGGTTTGTAGTCCCGCCTCAAGTGAAGAGCGAGGCACCGCCGCCCGACCTTCGTGCGAGCGAGGAGTAACACAATGGCTTCCTGCACCTATACAGTTCCCGACAAGGCCGCCAGCGGCGACAACTTTTATGGCGCCGTCATCTGCAATCAGGCTTATGTGGACTACTTTTGGAATACCTACGGCTTCAGTGGCAACAAGGCGTATTGGGACGACGGATGGGGATGGGACGATTGCTGTAACACGAGCAAGCCGCTTGCCCGTGCGTTTAACGGATGTTATGCGCTGACCTATTCCGCGTCTGATTATCTGAACGACAGCTACAGCGCGCCGATCCTGAACTGGGGCCGCCGATACGTTCGCGAGAATATAGATGATCTCCGCTCATTCTGTGGCGACGGAACAGCGATTGCCCGCTCCAAGTCGGGCGGTCTCGTTGAGGTTTACCTTGGGTTCTTTTATTCCAAAGATGTCCCCGGCCGGGCTGAGACACTGATTCACGAATCTCGTCACCAGGGTGGCAAACCTCACGATGCAAACTTTCCTTCCGGGTCGGTTTTTGGTAGCGGCAAATCTGGAGCTGATTCCAGTTGGGACTATGAGGGCGCCTGGATGTACGGTGCGCTCTACCTCTGGTGGTACTACGCTGCTGGAGCCCGCACCACCTCAGCCTTGCGAGAGCGAGCTCGCCAGCGAGGGAATCTCGTGATCGACAACGCGTTTGCAACACATCCCGGTTTTTCGATCTGAGACCCTGCCTTCGCGTTGGCTCCAGCTACAAGAGCGGACTTCGGCGCAACGATTGCGCAGCTTACTGCGCGTCTCGACCAGCAGGCGTCCGAAATCCAAAAAGTGAGCGCGCGCAGCTCGAAGTGAGCAAGCCTGCGCCGCAAGCGGTTGTGAACAAACCGTAAAGCTGCGACGTAGAGCGGGCCTTGGGGGTGTGAGGCACCAAGGCGAGTTTGGAAAGGCGTTCGCCCCCGCGGCGAACACCTTACCATTTCGGCTCTTTTGCTCTCGAGCTGCTCTGTTTTCGCGGGTGAGAAGCACGCCATTCCCGCTGTTTCCGCGTGTAATACGCGCGCCAGTACTCAGCCGTGCGAATTCGGGGCCGGCCACGCCTTTCAATCTTATCCACGGGTGTTGCCTTGGATACTGGGGGGCTAAATTCTCTATGCATTAGAAAAGTCCTCTATTTAAGTGTTTGGCCTTCCGTGACTTCTCGTCATTGAGAACTCATATCCGGAGGAC
>DATHJP010000521.1:0-2884 GCA_035489695.1 Terriglobales bacterium | reverse complement strand
GCGCTTACGCAGAATAATCTCAAGCGCCTGTTGGCTTATTCCTCCATCGCCCACGTCGGATACATGCTGCTGGGACTGATCGCGCTGGCGTCAGTCGATTATCCGGCTCCCGCCTTTTTCGATGGCTTCAAAGGAATTCTGTTGTACCTGCTGGTCTACACTTTCATGAACCTGGGAGCTTTCGCGGTCGTCACTTCATTGCGGAGGCGCGAAGTGATTGGAGATGAAATTGACGACATCGCCGGTCTTTTCTCACGGGCCCCCATCGAATCGATCTTAATGCTGATTTTCCTGCTCTCACTGGCAGGTATTCCGCCTCTGGCTGGTTTTTATGGGAAGTACTTCATCTTTCTCAGCCTGATCGAGAGCGGACATTACGTTCTCGCATCGCTGGGTGTTCTTTACGCCGTCTTCGGACTCTACTATTACATGCGTATCGCGAACGCGATATTCATGCGTGAGGCCATGGATAAGACGCGCCTTCCGCTCAAGGCTCCAATGGGATTTGCGCTCGGTATTACGGCTTTCGCTACTGTTGTCATCGGAGTGCTGCCGGAGCAATTCATCCAGGCGGTGAATCATGCCGTCTACTGGTCGCTGGGCATTGTGAAGACATCGCCAATTGCGTCCTTGATGCGTTGACATGTCACCTTCCGGCGACGACACCACGGGAAAGAAAAGCTTCCTGATACAGCTAGCGAGGTACAGCCAGTTAGCTTTTGTTTTTCCAGCTGCAACTTTCGCGGGATGGCTGATCGGCACTGGTCTTGACCGCTGGCTGCATACCACGTGGCTGTATCTTCTCGGACTCATCCTCGGCATTGTGGCTGGATTCGTGGAGTTGATCCGAACCGTAACCTCCTCCGAGTCTAAGTAGCCGTTTCCGTTTGACGATGCCAGAAGCTTCCGTTGTATTCTGCTTTGAATGTCCACATTCGATAACATGCCGGGTCTTTTCTCGTACGCAGGAGAGCTGCGACGGGAGCTGAGCCTGCGCAATCAGCAGTACGCCAGACGCCTCCAATTGCTGAATCGCGAGAGTTATGGAGAGCCGCCGTCGATTTGTTACCTGCCTTCGGAAGATGGAATGAGTCACGGCAATTTTCTTCGTGAAAGCTATTGTGCCATCGTACGGAATCCAAACTGGCGCAAGCGGCTGCAGAAGGCACATAGCCAGGCCCGCAGTGCGCTTCCGCGCGAAGACCGTCGCTGGAAGGAATTGGACTCCAGCAATAGTTCGGACGCGCTGCTAATGAACATTTTCTGCTTTCCCGGCACTCTGAGGAGTCGCCGAGTCCTCGACTTGCTTGGGGTCGAAGCGGGATTCGTCCCTGAGTTTGGGTTCCGAGCGCGCGTGCCCCTGGCAAACGGCAGAGCCGATCGCACGGAAGTGGACATGCGGCTTGGCGAACTATTGGTGGAATCCAAACTAACTGAATCTGATTTTCAGTGCAGGGAAGTCGCATTAGTTAAAAGTTACCGCGATTTTGCCGACGTTTTCGAGTGCCGGAAGCTGCCGCAAGACGCTCGCGGATTCCTGTCCTACCAGCTCATTCGTAACGTCCTAGCCGCACACCACAGCCAGTGCTCGTTTTGTGTGATGCTGGATGCGCGTCGTCCGGACCTGCGCGAAGCCTGGTTCGCAGTGATGTCTTGCATCCGCATCATCGACTTGCGCTTGCGCTGCAAGGTCCTGACCTGGCAAGAGCTGGCGGAAGTGCTGCCTGCTAAGCTGCAGCGGTTTCTGCAAGAAAAATACGGGATTGCCGCCGGAAACGCCAGCGCAACGCTTGGTAATGAATTATTCGCTGCGAATGTCTGAATCTGATCCCAACAGCGAGTTCTTCTATTCCGGCGCACTGCCGCGCATCTTTCGCTTCATGATCGTGCTGGCTTTCGTCTCCAGTTTGGCCGCATGGCCTCTCTACGGATGGCGTGTGGCGCTGGGTGTAGCGTTTGGTTGCGCTATTTCCTATCTCAACTTCCACTGGTTGAAGCGGGTCTTGACCAACCTTGCGGATCAACTTTCTCCAACCGAGCCCCGAAGATCAAGCAAAGGAATTGTGCTGCGTTTTCTGTTGCGCTACTTTTTGATGGGTCTCGCCGCCTATGCTATATTCAGTGTTTCTCCCGCGAGTCTTTACGGGCTCTTTGCGGGTTTGTTCCTGCCCGTAGCTGCAATCGCGTGCGAAGCCGCCTATGAGGCGTACGCAGCGCTGGCGCGTGGATTGTAAAGGAAAACCAGAATCTTAAACTGAGAGCGGATGGCTGAAAGCTGATCCATGCCCGAACAACTCTGGCTCACTGAAATCCTGAATCACCTTTTCGCAGCCCCAGTCGCGGGGTTGTTGCGGGCGTTGCACATCGAGCCTCATCATCCACAAGCGCCGATCACCAACACTGTTGCTATGGAACTGCTGGTGTTTGTGTTTCTGGTAGTTTTGTTCGGTCTGGTTCGGTCGCGCCTTTCGGTGGAAAGGCCAGGCTCTCTGCAGCACATTTTTGAGGGCGCTCATGGATTCATCGAGGGACAAAGCCGGGAAATCATTGGACATCACAGCGAGGAATTCACTCCGTTCTTAGTCTCCCTCGCCGGCTTCATCTTGATCAGTAACCTGATTGGCCTGATCCCAGGATTTGAGTCGCCTACCGCCGTCCCCATCGTTCCGTTGGGGTGCGCCTTGGTGGCGTTCATCTATTACCAGGCCCACGGTTTCAAACATCATGGCATCGCGTATTTGAAGCACTTCGCGGGCCCAATTCCATTGTTGGCGCCGCTGATGATCCCCATAGAACTGATCAGTCATCTGGCGCGCGTGCTGTCGTTGACCATCCGTCTGTACGCAAATATGTTTGCCGGCGACATGGTGACGCTGGTTTTCTT
>DATHJP010000520.1:0-2813 GCA_035489695.1 Terriglobales bacterium | reverse complement strand
ACGTGCCCGAGGATGCAGTGATCCAGGCACTTGACGAGTTACGCCAGTTGTCGCGAAACTCCTGAAGTAGTCTGGAGCATGTGTATTTGTGGTAACCGTTTCTAATCCGCCCAACACTCCGCGTCCTGCGAAAGAGCCGGCGGGGACGCCGGCGCTACAAGTTATGGGCGCTGCTCCTGCGGGCTCCCGTGATCCGCAGTCGGCCGCGCGTGCCGTCCGCGAGATGTTCACCTCGATTGCCCCCCGCTACGACTTGTTGAATCACGTGCTCTCGTTCAACGTGGATCGTTGGTGGTGGCGCAAAACAGGTCGTAGCTTCGCTCAAGTCCTGGCGCGTCCCGATGCTCGGGTGCTTGATCTGTGTTGTGGCACCGGCGACATGACGCTCGCCCTTCGGCGAAGAGCCGCGACGTCAGAAATCCTGGGCGTGGACTTTTCCCATGCCATGCTGGAGCGTGCAAGCAAAAAATCACCTTCGCTGCGTTGGGTCGAGGCTGATGCCCTAAGTCTGCCGTTTCCGTCCTCGCATTTCGACCTCGTAACCAGCGCTTTCGGTTTCAGAAATCTAGTCGACTACGATGCCGGCCTGCGCGAAATCCTCCGCGTGCTGCGCGACGGAGGCGAATGTGGAATCCTAGACTTCGGCGAGCCCCGCGGTGTGATCGGAAAGTTCTACCGTATCTATTTCCAGCACGTGCTACCCGCGCTCGGCACTCTGATCTCGGGTGTGAAAGGTCCATACGCGTATCTGCCCGCGTCCGTGGAGCGATTTCCTGAGCCCGAGGAAATGCTGGAGCGCATGCGGCTTGCCGGCTTCAGGGAAGTATCGTGGACGCCGTACAGCTTCGGCATTGCAGGATTGTTTCGCGGGAAGAAGTAGTTAGCCGGCAGCCGAACGCTGTGCTGCCGCAGGCGCATCGGACTTGAAGCAATCGGCCAGCGCCTCTTCGATGGTGAAGCGAATTATGTTTTCATAGTCCTGCCCCAAAAATTTCCGCAATCGATCTGTATTCATGGTGTACTCCCCGGTCATGTAGGGCGCGGCCTGGGGTGGAATCGCCGAGATGCCCAACTTCCATAACAATTTCAGAATCAGCCGGAAGACCCATTTTCCCGGAACGCGCAAAAGTTTTGCATTTGCCATCTCGATACAGCGTCCGAAGGTGAGGGACTCGCCTCGTCCGGCAACATTCAATACCGTGAGGCGCTGCGATTCCGGTTCTGTTCTTCGCAGAATGTAGGCCATCAGGCGCGCGACATCATCGACGTGGACGAATTGTATTCGCTTTTCCAGAATAGACTTCCCCAGAGGCAGCATGCAGGGCAGTCGCTTGCCACGCGCCCGCATTTTGAGCGCGCGCTTGGATCGGCCATTCGGCGTGCCGCGAAAGGCCCCGACCATGTAGTTGTCCACGCTGGCCCCCGCAAAAATGTGGGGACGCAACATATACGCACTGCATCCGCGCAGCGAAGGCGCCCGCTGCTGAACCACTTTGTCGCATTCCATCTTATGAATTGCGTAAGGCAGGGTGCGAGCGCCCAGCGGATATTCTTCGCTCACTGGGTTGGGCAGCTCCGGACCGTACACGGAAACACTGCTGGGAAAAATAAACTTCGACACAATGGCATCGCGACGGTTCGCTTCCGTGATAGCTTCCATCACCCTCGCGGTTCCGGCCACGTTGATCTGCCACATGCGGTCGAGATCGAGCACTCCGGTGCGCACCGGATCCAGTACGAATGCCAGGTGAATCACCGCAGAGGCGCCGGACTCCCGCAGCAGCAGAAACAACTCCCGACAGGATTCCTCCTGGCCCAGATCCATTTGCACGAAGCGCAGAGGAAGAGTTGTCTTGGGTCGCTGCAGGTCAACCCCAATGACTTCGAAGTCCGTCAATTGCGACAGCAGGCGTAGCCCCAGATTGCCGGCTACGCCAGTGACAACGACAGTGGGATTGGAATCAGCCATCAGTTGGGGTCGGATGGCGATTGTGGGGGTGCGCCGCCCGGTACCAGCGGCGATCCTTGAGTTGCCCCAAAATATTTCTCATTTAACTCAGGCGTGGCAGATTGCTGAATCGTTTGCATGGAATCCTGCATGCGTTGGGCTCGCAGAGTGCCGCGGATTTCTTCTTTCACTTTGTCCAGCGGGACTGTGTCCTTTTCGCCCATCTTGTAGATGAAAAATCCGCTAGGATCGGAAATCAGCGCCGAAACTGCGCCCGGCTTGAGCTCCATAATCGCGACATGGCTCGGAGGCAGATTGCTGCGACGTACCTTGCCCATGCTGGGGCTGGGAGGTTTTGCTTTGAGTCCGGCAAATTGGAAGGCTTCGTCCTGTAGCTTGCTGAATGGTTCACCGGCGGCCGCACGCTTGCGCAGTGCCTCAGCCTCGGTCTTCATCGCGGCTTCTCCGTCCTCTTGAAGTTTCTTAGTTTCCGCCTCGCTCGGTTTCACTTTGCTGGCGGGGGTGGGCATCTGTTTGTTTTTAGGAATAAAAATCCGGTCGAGGCTGGCTTCATCGTAGGCCGCGCTATTGTTGTGATAGTAATCCTCAATATCCTTGTCGGGAACCTGGGAAGCTTTCTCCTGCAAGGTTTGACCCAGTTGCTGCGTGGCTACCTGCACACGCGCGATCCGAAGCAGTTCCTCGAAGCGCGGTCCCTGATCGATTCCCATCTTGTGCGCTTCGTGAGCCATCACTAATCCCATGGCGTAGCGGGTGGCAAGCTGCCGCCGGGCGGGCGGAGCCATGTTGGGGGAGAGTGCATCCACCAGTTTCTCGAATTCTGCGCGAGTGATTATGGTTTTAC
>DATHJP010000519.1:0-4448 GCA_035489695.1 Terriglobales bacterium | reverse complement strand
TTCTTCATTACAGGCTGGACCTCATCCTCGGTGAGAACCAGGTCACCCATCACCATTGCTGTTCTGCCATCTCGTTTGAATGCAGCCCACGAACCTAATGCGAGTGCTGGTTTGATGTCGACGCCCTTGACCGTGACATGTAAGTCTTTTCTCGGCATGCTGAACTTGATTACGTCACCGGGTTGGATTTGTCCGGGACGACCCATTGCATCTTCTACCTGCTTCCAGCCGCTAGCCGCGTCCTTGGGAGCCGAGGCGGTGTCCATCTGGCCCAACGTTAGCGGGCTGTTCAGCAAAAACGCTACACCAACCGCGACGCTTGCCAGCATCCTCAAGATGCAGAGAGACAGATTATCTTGCAAATTTCTACGCATGATCGCATTCCTTCTCCCGCACGCCCGAATTATGTCCGATTATAGCCGCTGATTTCCAATGCCTGGTCTTGGACATGACGCCTGACTGACAAGAAACAGACTACGTGGTGGATGGCGTTTCATCTGGAACGTACTTACTTATCCGAGCATCAAAATCAAAATAGGAATCACCCAATCCAAATGTTGAATCGCTCCTTTATTACATTGTTCGGTTTTCTTTTTGCATTCACCGTGTCGCTCACGCAACCGGTGCCTGGTTCTTCGGGAAGTCCCGCCGCCGAACATGTAAAGCTGGAGCTGGTTTCAGAACAAAATGCGGTTGTGCCGGGGAAGGAACTCTGGTTAGGCATCCGGTTTGATTTGGAGGATGGATGGCACACTTACTGGATTAATCCTGGGGACTCCGGTGAAGCGCCGCGTATCGAGTGGCACTTGCCGGCGGGATTTGAAGCGGGAGCGATTCAGTGGCCCTATCCTGAGCGTCTGGCCACGTCCCCCTTTGCGGATTACGGATATGAGCATCAGGTTTTGTTGATGATTCCGGTTCGGCCGGCTGCAGAACTAAAGGAGGGGCAAACCCAGAAAGTTGCTGCGCTGGTGCACTATCTTGTGTGTCGCGACGTTTGTATCCCTGGGCAGAAACAGCTCGATTTGTCGCTACCGGTCCAGCCTCATGCTGCGGCTTCGGAGGCACGCGAACTGTTTGACACTGACCGTTCGAAGATCCCTCGAGCAGCACCACGCAACTGGAAGATCTCAGCTGCCTCGATCGCAGACGAATTGCTCTTGAATCTAAAAATCGGAAAATTGGATAAAGCGCCGCAATTCTTTCCTTTAAACGCGGAACAAATCGAAAACGGAGCCTCGCAGGAAACGACCGCGATTCCCGGCGGCATTCGCTTGCATCTCAAGAAGTCGAAGCACCTGTTGAAGCCGGTTGGGCGTCTAAGAGGCATCGTCGTTCTTGGTCCGGGCAGAGCATACGTGGTGGATGTTCCCGTGTCACAGGCGCCCGGCAGAGCGAAACGTAATTAAGTGACGAAATGGAGGAGATCATGAAGCGGAATCTGTGGTGCGGTCTAATCATCACGCTTTTATTGTTTTCGTCTGCATACGCGGTGAAGGTGGGCGAGGCGGCACCGGACTTTCAAGCCACGGACAGCAATGGACAGGCGCACAAGCTTTCGGACGCGCGTGGAAAATTCGTGGTGCTTGAATGGCACAACAATGGCTGTCCGTATACGCGGAAACATTACGAAAGCGGCAACATGCAGCGCCTGCAGAAAGAATGGACGGGCAAAGGAGTGGTTTGGTTTACGGTTATCTCCTCGGCGCAAGGGCAGCAGGGATATGTCACGGCCCAACAAGAAAACGACTATCTAAAGCAGATGAACGCTTCGCCGACGGCGGCGCTACTCGATCCGCAAGGAGAGGTGGGGCGACTTTATTCTGCGAAGACCACTCCGCACATGTTTGTCATCAATCCTGCGGGTGTGCTGATCTACGATGGAGCCATCGACGACAAAGCGACAACTGAGCAGGCTGATATTGCAGGCGCGAAAAACTATGTCTCTCAGGCGCTGGAGGAAGCTGCCGCGGGCAAGCCAGTGAGTACGCCGACTAGTCGTCCATATGGCTGTTCGGTCAAGTATGCCCACTGACCTCTGTCAATAAACTTCACTGTTGGCCTGCGTACTGTGGATTTGGCCTGCTAAGACCGATAGCGAGTAACTGGTGCCGCCCTTGCCCTTCCATTCCTTGAGGTTGAATTCGGACCCACTCGGGGCGCGATAGACGGTGATGTCGCGGAAGGTGAGCGGGGTGTTGTCGCGGCATACCTCGGGGCCGCGACGAACCGATAAAAAATACGAACCCTTGCCTGAGCCGATCACGCGTGCCTTCCCGTTACGCTCGAGCAGGATTGCGCTTTTTTCGTCGATGGCAATTTCGCGAGGGCCGGGGGACCAACCATCACTCATAAGGCGCGCCAGAAAAGTCAGACTCCGTCCCATGCGGTCGCGCTTGGCAAAATGAGTGTCGGTCAGAATATTGCGAAGCAGGTCGATCTTCAGAAAGTCGCGGCGCAAGGTAACACGGGTGAAATACGGATTCGTCAGGACCTGATTGGAAGCCAGGTCCGCATCGTCGGGAGCGTCACCTTGGGCTGAATAGATGTACTGTCCCAGCACCGCAAGGCCAGCGCTGGTCCCTCCGATCGGCTTGCCCGCGACAATATCAGCATTGATCGCATCTTCGACTGGAGTGCCCATCCATCCGCGGATATAGTTTGCCTGGTCGCCTCCGGAAATGAACACCACTTCTGCTTTTCGGATGATGTCTGTTACCCCAGGTTCTTGCGCGGCTTCGCGGGTAGGAATGATCAGTGTCGCAACGGAATTCAGCTTGCACAATCCGTTCACGTAAGAGTTGTAGTCGTCGTCTCCGGTCGCGCGCAGGACGAGGAAATCGCCACCTTTACCCTTTTCGCAAAGCCAGCGAAACGCTTCATCCAGATCGCTTCCACCACCGAGCATAGCTATACCGGCAGTGGTCTTGGTTTGAACGTCTTCGTTGTTTCCAATGCGTATGTATTGATAGGAGGCAGCATGGGCAAGGTTTCCCATCAGCGCCAACACCAGAAGCAGCAATCGAAAAGACGTCATTGTAGGTGGTCGCGCTGTTAGCCTGTGAACCCCTGAGGCCAAGGTCCCCCAGTTTCCATAGCCTCTAACGGCACGGCTGAAGCCGTGCCCTTTCAAGTCGCCAGGGTTAAAGCCATGCTCTTTCATATCATCACAGCTCAAGCTCAGGCGCGGTTCGTGTTGCGGAATGCTTTTTGAATGAGGGTGTAGCGGGCGGCGCCGATGATGCCGGAGTCGTCGTTCAGCACGATTTTTACCGGCATTTGTTTGAGTAGTGGAGTCATGCGACCTTTGTCCAGAAACGATTTCATGAATGCCGGGTCTTTCATTTTGTTTATGTTTTTGGCGGCAATGCTGCCGCCGATGAAAATGCCTCCGGTGGACATGAAATGCAGAGCACAGTTTCCGGTCTCGGCTCCGTAGATCGTGACAAAAAGTGACATGGTCTGATCGCAAATCGGACTCTTGCCTTCGGCGGCAAGTTTCGAGATCAGGGCTGGAGGATCGGGGGATTGACTCATTTGCTCTCTCAAATCCGGGGGCTCCTCGACTTTTTTGGTGTCGCGAAGGAAATCGTAAATATTTTTGATTCCTGGGCCTGAAAGAATCCGTTCGCTGCTTACGCGGCCATGTTTTCCCTGGAGATAGGTCAACAATTCCATGTCCAGTTTATTTCTGGGGGCGAAGTCGGCGTGGCCGCCTTCGCAGGCAAAGGGGTGATGGCGGAATCCATCCCAATACATGCCAGCTACGCCGAGGCCGGTGCGGGCGGAGATGACTGCACGATTGCCTTCGGCATCTTCGGCGCCTTCACTCAGGGTGATGAAGTCTTTGGAGTCGAGAGCATCGATACCGTAAGCATAGGCTTCGAGATCATTGATTAATCCAACTGAATCCAGCTTGAGCTGGCTGGCGAGCTCGCGACGATCGATGGTCCAGGGAAGATTGGAAATTTTGCTGCGTCCGGCGGTGACTGGGCCGGCAACGCCGAAGCAGGCGCTATGTACCGGGATGCCTTCGGTCTTGACAAATCCGGTAATGAGTTCTGCCAGGCCGCTGTGTTCCTGGCTCAGGTAGGTCTTTTCTACGACGCATTGCAGTTTGTTGCCTTCGGTGTCGAATGCGGCGAGCCGGGTGCGGGTTGCGCCAATTTCTCCTGCGAGAATCATGGGTCGATTTTCCTCCATTGACGCTGGTCGCGTTCCATCAATTCATCGGCTTCTTTTGGTCCCCACGATCCTGCCGCATAATTCGGAAAGCGGCGGGGTGGGAGAGCTTTCCATACGTCGAGGACGGGATCGACGACCGTCCAACCGGCTTCGACCATATCGGCGCGCTGAAATAATGTGGGATCGCCGATCATGCAATCGTAAAGCAGAACCTCGTAACCGGTGTAGGCGTCGGCTCCAAAATAGCGGGAATATTCGAAACT
>DATHJP010000518.1:0-5084 GCA_035489695.1 Terriglobales bacterium | reverse complement strand
ACAAGATCTGTTCCGCGAGACGGGTGTTCTCTTTGGGATAGATGATGTCTATCCCCGTGCCAAAGACTCCCACCGTCTTACCTTTGGCCGCGATCGCTCCACGGTGTCCCGCAGTGTCGACGCCGCGTGCCAAGCCACTGAAGATAACCAACCCTCGAGCTGCCAAGTCGCAGGCCAGGCGCTCTGCCATCGCCATGCCATAGGGTGTGGGATGACGAGTACCCACAAGCGCGATCCCGGGCAGCGAAACCGCTGCCGCATTCCCGCGTACGTAGAGGACCAGCGGCGGATCATAAATCTGTTTCAGTTGTCCAGGATAGGCTGAATCGTCAGGCACCAGCAGAGTTACGCCTGCTGCCGCGGCGCGTGCCAGTTCTTCCTGGGCAAGCTCCATGGAGCGGCCAGTCCCCAGAGACTGTGCCGATACCGTCTGAATTCCAGTTGCTTCCAGTTCGGTCAGGGATGCTCGAAAAACCTCTTGCACGCTGCCGAAATGTTCTACCAGGCGGCGCGCCTTGGTTGTGCCTAAGCCGGCGGTCAGCGATAGCGCCAGCCACTCCACTGCGTGGGTGTCGATCGACTGAATTGGGAGCACTGCGCCCGCCACCGCAAACCTCCTGGGAGCTCCGACTGCCGGACTGTGACAGTTCGGAAAAATGCTGTCAAGGTCGGATGACACACACCTTTGTTAAAATCAAACAAAGGCAGCATGAGACGACTCCGAATCTCCGCCATCTCGTACCTTAATACTGCGCCGCTGATGTGGGATTTCGAGCACAGCGGCGTCGGGACAGCCTTCGATATCTCTTACACCCTACCTTCGTTGTGCGCCGCGGCGCTTCAAGATGGATCAGCGGACATTGGCATCATTCCCGCGGCAGCCTACGCCACAATTGCGGACCTGCTTATTTTGCCGGGAGTAGCCATCGCTTCAAAACAGGCGGTACGTTCCATCCTGCTGGTCAGCAAGGTTCCGGCGGAACAAATCCAAACCGTAGCTGTGGATTCTTCCTCTCTGACTTCAGTCGCGCTGCTGCAGATCCTGTTCACGAAGTGGTGGGGCGGCCGCAGGCCTTTCACTACGATGGCACCGGATATCGGACGGATGTTGGAACATCATGATGCCGGGCTGGTGATTGGGGATCCCGCATTGAAGGTGGACCGCTCGCGCTACTTCACCTACGATCTGGCCGATGAGTGGATTCGCTTCACTGGCCAGCCATTTGTTTTCGCCTTCTGGGCGGTGCGACGGACTGCCTTGAAAGATCTATCTCCGACCCTCGATCTGGCATCAATATTTCAGGAATCGCGCGATCATGGACTCGAGGCAGAAAATCTGGAGCGGATCGCGGGGGAGTGGGCACCGCGGATGGGCCTGAGCGGGTCTGATATTAAGAACTATCTCGCTCAGAATATCTATTATTATCTCGACTCTGCATGCCTGGATGGAATGCAGCTTTTTTTTCGCTATGCTGAAGAATGCGGCATTCTGCCCGCCGCCACGCGTCTGAGCTTCTTAAATGCGGCAAAAACGCTGATTGCCTAGTGATTCGCGGTTTCCGGTACCACTCATTGGTGAAAGACTGCTTCTAAGGAACTCAATGTCAGCAATCCTCTTACTTTTCAAGGTCACGCAACTGTGGCGATGGTTGCGCCATTTGGGCGGCCTCGGATTAATCCTTTTAGGAGTCGCCGATAATTCGGTAGTGCCGCTGCCAGGCAGCATGGACGTGCTGACCATCTGGCTGGCGGCCCGGCAACCGTCGTGGTGGCTGTATTACGCAGCTATGGCGACTCTCGGAGCCCTGATCGGCGGCTACATCACTTACGGACTGGCTCGCCAAGGCGGCAAGGAAGCTTTCGAAAGAAAGCTGCCAAAAAGAAAAGCGGAGAAAGTCTATGAACGATTTGAGCGCTGGGGATTCTGGGCCGTGGCCATTCCCGCTATATTGCCGCCTCCTTTCCCCATCGTTCCCTTCCTGTTGGCCGCGGGTGCACTGCAATATTCTCGGAAACAGTTTCTGGGCGCACTCGCGCTTGGGAGAGGAATACGTTTCACCATCGTTGCGGGCCTGGGAGCAATTTACGGGAATCACATAGTCCGTTTCTTCTCGAAATATTACAAACCAGCTCTGTACACCCTCATTGGGTTTGCCGTGGTTGCGGGAATCTTCACTCTGATGGGATATCTGCAATATCGCAGGAAGGCTGCTGGGGAAAGTTCCGGGGACGTTCCCATTCAAAGAATCGCCTGAATTTGAATGAGCTTTTGAATAAGCTCGTCGGCTCCGCTAAAATCGTTCTAGCAGTCATGTCCCTAACCAAACAACAAGCGCTCGACCTGTTCCATTCTGATGACCTGATCGGACTGGGCATGGAAGCCGACACGCAACGGCGCAAGCTGCACCCCGAAGGTGTGGTCACGTACATCATCGATCGCAACATTAATTACACGAACTTCTGCACCGAATACTGTACTTTTTGCGCCTTTTACCGGCCCCTAAGAGGACCAAAGGCGAAAGAGGGCTACATCCTCGACTTCGACACCATCTTCGACAAGATAGAAGAGACGGTCGAACTTGGCGGCACCGGAGTTCTGATGCAAGGTGGATTGCACCCCGATCTCAAGATCGATTGGCACGAGAAGATGTTGCGTGGCATCAAACAACGTTTCCCCAAGGTTCATCTGCACTGCTACTCAGCCTCGGAAATTATCGCCATTGCGGAGTACAGCGAATTGAGCATCCGCGACACAATCGCGCGTTTGAGAGATGCAGGGCTGGACTCCATTCCCGGCGGCGGCGCGGAAATTCTGGACGACGAAGTTCGCTATCGTATCGCCCGTCTGAAATGTCTTACGGAGGATTGGCTGAACGTACACCGTACCGCTCACCACCTGGGCATGAGGACTACTGCCACGATGATGTTCGGAGTCGGCGAAACCTACGAGCACCGTGTCAATCATTTTCAGCGGCTCTATGATCTTCAGGAAGAAACTGGCGGGTTCACGGCATTTATTCCGTGGAGTTTTCAGCCCGCCAACACCGCGCTTGGCGGACGCCACTGGGATGAGGCCACTGCCGTCGAATATTTGAAAGTGTTGGCGATCTCTCGACTTTTCCTGTCGAACTTCAAGAATGTTCAGTCAAGCTGGGTCACGCAAGGATTGAAAGTCTGCCAACTCGGGCTGCGATTTGGTGGCAACGATGTTGGTTCCGTCATGCTGGAAGAGAATGTTGTGCGCGCCGCCGGAGTGACCAACTGCACTACCGAAGAAGAACTGCGACGCATTATTCGCGACGCCGGCTTCAAGCCGGTGCAGCGCGATACCCTGTATCGAACCTATTTTCTGAATTAAGTCCTACCCGCAACTGCTTCTTAAAACAGCTGCTTACGTGCCTGTGCCGACAAGCCGGCACTCTGCTTTCAGGTACAATTGAGGTTTCGGGTTGGCTTGTCCGACCTGACTGACGAGGACTCCCCCCTGATCAGCCTGCCCATTTCGTTTTCCGCTCTGGCCCTTATTGCAGTTACGCGCGGTCTTGGGCAATACATTCGCCAGCATTTCTTCGATAAAACTTTTCAAGGTTTGTATCACGCCAACTCTTTCGACATGGCGTTGTTGATTCCCTATTTCATTGTGTTGATACTGCTGGCGTCCTACGGCGTGCATCGCTACGTCCTGGTCTATCTTTATTACAAGAATAGGAAAAACCGCACTGTAGATCCGCCGGGACATTTTTCCGAGTTGCCGCGGGTCACGGTTCAGCTTCCTATTTTCAACGAGCAATTCGTGGTGGAACGGCTCCTGGAAGCAATTTGCCGATTGAACTATCCATTGGACAAACTCGACATCCAGGTGCTGGATGACTCGACTGACGAGACGGTCGCCGTTGCTCGCGGTCTGGTCGAGCACTATGCAGGTCGTGGTTTTCCAATCACGTATCATCATCGCGTTAACCGTGAGGGCTTTAAGGCCGGTGCGCTAGCGGAAGGTATGAAAGTTGCCCGAGGCGAATTCATTACCATTTTTGACGCCGACTTCGTTCCGCCGGAAGATTTTCTGCTTCGCACGATTCACCACTTCACCGATCCGAAGATCGGCATGGTGCAAACTCGGTGGAGCCATATCAATCGCCATTATTCCTTCCTCACGGAAGTTGAGGCGATTCTGCTGGACGGCCATTTCGTGCTGGAACATTCCGGGCGCGCGCGGAGCAATGTTTTTTTTAATTTCAACGGAACGGCCGGCGTCTGGCGGCGCCGGGCCATCGAGGAAGCCGGAGGGTGGCAGCACGATACCCTGACGGAGGACACCGATCTCTCTTATCGCGCGCAACTCAAGGGTTGGAAATTTATTTATCTGCAGGACGTCGAGTGTCCCGCTGAGCTTCCCATTGAGATGACGGCGTTCAAGACCCAGCAGGCGCGCTGGGCTAAAGGCCTGATCCAAACCGGCAAGAAGGTTCTGCCACGGGTGCTCAAGAGCGATCAGCCTTTCCGGGTGAAACTTGAAGCTTGGTATCACCTGACGGCAAACCTCAGCTATCCCTTGATGATTGTGCTGTCGGTGCTCTTGCTGCCGGCTATGGTCATCCGCTTCTATCAGGGATGGTTCCAGATGCTCTATATCGATCTGCCTTTATTTCTGGCCTCAACTTTTTCCATTTCCAGTTTCTACCTGGTCTCTCAGAGGGAACTTTTTCCGAAAACCTGGCCGCGAGCTTTACTCTATCTGCCCTTTCTAATGGCCTTGGGCATCGGATTGAGTATCACCAACGCACGGGCGGTGCTGGAAGCGCTTTTGGGCAAGCAAACCGAGTTTGCCCGGACTCCAAAATATCGTGTGGAATCGAAAATTGACCGGCTGCGAGCCAAAAAATACCGGCGCCGTTTAGGCTTGGTACCCTGGTTGGAGCTTCTGATTGGTGGTTATTTCGCTCTGACTGTCTACTATGCTGTGGTAAATGAGAACTACATTACCGTGCCTTTCCTGATCCTATTCGTCCTCGGCTACTGGTACACGGGGCTGATGTCTTTGTTGCAGGGACGCTTCGCAGGTCTGTCTTTTAGCGCGGAAACTC
>DATHJP010000517.1:0-2761 GCA_035489695.1 Terriglobales bacterium | reverse complement strand
GATTCCAAAGTCGAAATCAGTTTGTCCTGCTCTTCTTCCACCATGTCAGGACGAACGATGAACATTAATTCGTAAACGCGATTCACTTCATATGTACGAGCCATTATTTCTCCAAATCTGGCCGCGGATTTCGCGGCTCCTCGTCTATCTCATTCTTGCGGTTGAAGCGATTCATCGCCGCAGCCGGACCCTCTTTCAGAATTACGTTGACTGCCTCAGCCGCGGTATCGAGCACTTCATCCACGACCTTGAGCTCCTTCTTGCGAAAGGGCGTCAGCACATACTTCACTCCGTCACTGATCTTCCGGTCAGGCGCGATTCCCAGCCTGATTCGCAAAAACTCCTGCGTACCCAGCGCGCCGATCAGGGATTCCATCCCGTTATGCCCGGCCGAACTGCCCCGCTGCCGAATACGAATCATGCCCAAGGGCAAATCCAACTCGTCATAAATGACGATCAGGTCTGACTCCGGTCGCAACTCGTGCTGAGCTATCAACTCGCGCACCGAGACGCCGCTCAGGTTCATGAACGTCTCCGGCTTTGCCAGCAGAACCGGTTCTGAGCCAATCACAGTCCGGGCAGTAAGGGCGCGGCATTGCCGGTTCCTCACTTCAACCCCACATTGTTGCGCAATGCGGTCGACCGCGAGGAATCCCAGGTTGTGCGGCGTGAACTGATACTCGATGCCCGGGTTGCCCAGCCCGACAATCAGTTTCACGCCGTCGTCCAATTTGTCTTACAGTGCCGAGTACTTTGCTGGGCGGATCGCGGATCGAAGACCCACCATGCAGTCTTACTTCTTTTCCTTTTTCTCGGCCTTTTCGGGCTTCGCAGGTTTCTCGGCAGCCGGCTCTGCGCCTTCCTCGCCCTCGACTTCCTGCTTGCCCTTCTTGATGACTTCGGGCTCGGCAGGTACGGCGCCAGCCTCGGCAGCAACCGCTTCCGGCGTCGCCGCGACTTCTTCCTTCACCGTGATGACGTGGGCCACGGGCTGATTCGGATCGCTGAGGAACTTTAGTCGTTCACCGTGCGGCAGATCTTCCACGCGTAACACTTTGCCAAAAACCAATTCACTGACATCCGCCTCGATATGGCTGGGGATGTCGGTCGGCAAACATTCAATTTCCACCTCGCGCAAAATCTGCTCGAGAATGCCGCCCTGCTGTTTCACGCCGGCAGGTTCTCCCTTAAGCACGATGGGAACGTTGACTTTCAGCTTCTGGTCCATCGCAATGCGCTTCAGGTCAATGTGCAGGAGAGCACCTTTGATGGGCTCGTATTGCCAGTCCACAATCATTGCCTTGGTGCGCTTGCCCTCGAGCTCCAGCTCGAAAACCGTGTTGTATCCGGTTTCTGAGCGCAGGATGCGAGATACTTGCCGTGGATCCAGGCTCAGTGCAAGCGCGTCCTTGCCGGCGCCATAAAGCACGGCGGGAATCTTACCCCCGCGACGCACACGGCGCGCTTCGTTCTTATTGCCCGCAGTACGCGGCTCGGCTTCCAACAGGTTCTTTTCAACCACTTTCTCTTCAGTTGCAGTTGCCATAATTTAATTCCTGTTCATAAAAACAATTTGCTGACGGACGTCTCTTCGTGAATCGACTGGATCGCGCGTCCGATCAAACCAGCGATAGAAAGTACTTTGATCTTGGGTTCATGTTTCGCCGCTGCCGTCAGCGGGATGGTATTGGTCACCACCACCTCGATGATCGGAGACTTAGTAAGATTCTCCACCGCCGGGTCCGAAAGCACAGGATGCGAGGCGCAGGCGTAAACACCCACCGCGCCATTTTCCAGTAGCGCATTTGCCGTTTTCACCAGCGTTCCGGCCGTGTCGATAAGATCGTCGATCAATAAGCAAGTGCGGCCTTTCACGTCACCGATGACGTGCATGACTTCCGCGACGTTCATTTCCACGCGGCGTTTGTCTACGATGGCCAGGGCCGAATCCATCTTCTTAGCAAAGAAGCGGGCACGCTCCACGCCGCCTGCGTCCGGAGAAACCACGGTCAGGTCCGGCAAGTTGAGCCGCTTGAAATAGTCAACCAGCACCGGCGACGCGAACAGGTGATCCACGGGAATATTGAAAAAACCCTGAAGCTGCGGCGCGTGCAGATCCACTACTAAGGCCCGGTCCGTCCCCGCAGTGGTGAGCAGATCGGCCACCAGCTTGGACGAAATCGGCACCCGCGGCCTGTCTTTGCGATCCTGCCTCGCATACCCAAAATAAGGAATCACTGCCGTAATTCGTCGGGCCGACGCGCGCTTCAACGCATCAATCATCAGCAACAGCTCCATGAGGTGCTCGTCGACGCGCCGGCAAGTCGGCTGAATCACGAATACATCTGCGCCGCGGACATTCTCCTGGATCTGGACGTAAGCTTCGCCATCTCGGAAGCGGGTGATCATGGCCTGTCCGCGCGTCAACCCAAGAAAGGCGCAAACCTCGTCGGCCAACGGCTCATTGGCCGTACCGCAAAAGATCTTGAACTTATCGTCCACACGGGCACGCTGCGGCTTGCGCTCCGATTTCTCGTCCACGCCCATGTGAGCCTTCTTTTCCGTCGCCGTCGCAAGAGTTGCCATGATGTTCACTCTCAGAGGTCAGGGTTCAAGAACCGATTTTCTGGCTGGGCCGCTAGGATTCGAACCTAGACAAAGTGCTCCAAAGGCACTTGACCTACCATTAGTCGACGGCCCAGTAAGGTTATTGTCGATT
Source organism: Terriglobales bacterium (assembly GCA_035489695.1). GTDB lineage: Bacteria > Acidobacteriota > Terriglobia > Terriglobales > Acidobacteriaceae > 40CM-3-55-5. Next base: position 42 of record DATHJP010000517.1, on the reverse strand, counting down.
TACGATTGATGATTGTCGAATGAAAACCCGGATTCAGCAACA
>DATHJP010000516.1:0-2033 GCA_035489695.1 Terriglobales bacterium | reverse complement strand
ATGGAAGACTGCGCCATTGATTATTCCATTGGCCTTGCTCATTGGCAGTTCAAGCATTGCGCAAGCAGCCGATAACAGTCGGCTATTTCCCGGGCCGGCAAGGCCAGGAGGCTTGGCTTATCCTGCCGGGCTGGCCGATGGGTACCTGACGGTCTATTTAACGGCAGATGAATTTAACAACGCGTGGTACTTTCCGCAAAACCTTTTCGCCATCTACCTGATCGACGGAAGGCTCTTTAAAAACGTCACCAGCCAACATTTAGCGGACGATGAAATTCCCGAAGTCGTGACGCTGCCGGTTGGATCTTACATAATCGTTGCTCGATCGGAGAAGGACGGATATATCCGCCTGCCCGTTGTCATCAAGGCGGGCCAGCGAACAGTCCTCGATCTGGATCTTAGACAAAAGGGCACAGTAAGGCGGATAGCACAGAACTGACGGCTGGAGAATCCACGCAACGCTTTACTAAGGACCGCATGAACCCGTTTGATCTCAAAGCTGCTCTTCTGGCGAAACACGCACAACACCCGGTAATTATTCATTTCCCGATCGCATTGTTCATCATCAGTGTGGCTTTTGATCTCTTCGCGATGTGGAGAAAGAATCCAGCGATGGCGAAGGCCGCGTATTATAACCTTGTGGCGGCAGCACTCACGGCGCCGGTTGCCATTGCCACCGGCCTGACCGCATGGCAGTGGCAATTGGAAGGTGCGAAACTTAAAGGAAACTTGCTCCTGCATCTGGTCTTCGCGTTGGCAGCGAGCGGAATGATTTGGTTTCTTTGCGGGTGGCGTTTTCGTGAGCGGAAACTTCCCCAACCAAGACCGGGAATCATCTATATCTCCCTTGCCCTTGCCACAGTGTTGTTGATTGCAATCGCCGGACATTTGGGCGGAATCGTAAGCGGCGTTGAGAGTGGGGCGACCTGAGTTATGACGTCCTCTGCTGTTTCTATGTCCCCAAAGGGAAATGCCATCATCTCTTAAACATCAAAAAGACCGCATGACCTGCTCTTACTCCTATTCTACTCATCCTCGAATGGATGACCGGGAAAATCATTATCAAATAACCATCAACTACAACTCGGCTCTATGAAATTAACAATCTGTTCAGCTCTTTTGAAAACCCCGCTCCTGATTGTTCTGTTGGGCTTGCCCTTTGGCGGTCCAATAAGCGCGCTGGCGGGAGATCGAGCTCCGTTAATTTTCGCCGCGGTAAGACCTGGAAACCTGGATTACGGCGCTGAGTTACGGAAGGGCTATCTCAAGGTTTATTCAGCGACCGATGAATTCAACGATGGCGACGCCTGGTATTTTCCACACAGTTCTTACACCATCTATACGGCCGATGGGAAATTTCTCAAGAACGTGGAAAATCACATTTCCCGCAGCGATGAAATTCCCCAGATCGTGATACTACCCGTTGGGTCTTACACGGTAACGGCCCGGTCGGAGCAAGATGGATACGTCCGCATCCCTGTTGTCATTAAGGAAGGTGACCAGACGATCCTGCACTTGGATCTGCGGGAGCACAAGCCACTGAGGCGGTTGGTACACAACTAATCGATGGTGCGCTCGAGTTGTCCAGAGGTTAGACCAAGGCTCTCGTCCAACTTTGCGTGAGACGTCAGCAAAAGATCACAGCAACCCATCTGATCTAAAATCGCCGTGCTGGCAAAAACATGCACAACTCGGGTAAGCACGCTGTAGCGTGCGCCTGCCTGCTCGCGAATACTTTCGCAGCGAGCGGATGACCCTCGAAGGACACCACGAGCCGGCGGTTACAGTTGCATCGCTAACTGTCAAAGATTTTCGGAATAAACTCGCACTGCCGTCGATAAGGAGACCGAGGCCGTCAAAATTGTCCCCCACGGTCGCAAGACTTACAACGCTATCTCTTCGAGAACATCGCTCTCGGATCGGATTTCGAAGAAGAGTTGGGTCCGCTCAATTGGCCACACTCAGCCTACCCCCAAAGAGGGAGCGAGCATCACCTCATGGGTGGTACCCCAATATCTAACGGACGAGCTATG
>DATHJP010000515.1:0-4505 GCA_035489695.1 Terriglobales bacterium | reverse complement strand
CCTGGGACACATCCTGACCAGCACTCTGGCGGTCTACGCTCATTTCTTTGCCGCGCTGCTCATCTTGGCGCAATATCTTTCTTTGCGCTTTATCGAAGGCGCGAAGATTCCAGAACAGACACGCAAGAATTGGCGCTGGATTGGGCTGGGTATCTTGCCGGTTGCAATCTTTGTGGTCAGCACAGGAGCCGGCCCGCTGAGTTGGATCCCGCGGCCCAGCCTTCGCGGATTGTGGGTCTTCGCCATCTTCCTAACAGGAAATGAAGGGCCCCTACTGGTCACGGCCAGCGCGATTGCATGCGTGGCGGCAGTGCTTCCCGTATTTCTGAAGAAGCCCATCCTGCGGTCGTCCTGCGATAGCTGGCGATACTGGTTCCTGCTGCTGTGGCTCCTCTTTCCGGTGCTGTTTACAGTCGCCGTGTCGTTCGCCCGGCCATTGTTTCTAGCGCGCTATTTTGTTCTCTGCCTGCCTGCCCTGAATCTGCTGGTTGCCGCTGGCCTGGCGCGGCTTCGTTGGTTTTGGTTACTGGCCCCAGCACTGCTGGTGTTTGCCGTCTTGTCAATGCGCGGAACGATTTCTTACTATGAACACGATTTTGATCTGCGCCGCGACAACTGGCCCGACGCTTCGCAATATCTCCTGTCAAATGCCCGCCCCGGCGATGCGATCGTCTTCGACATAGCCATGGGACGAATGCCCTATGAGTACTATCGTTCGCTCCTCAACCCGCGTTCCGCCGGTCCGACTGTCCTTTATCCCAATCACGGACCTCGGATGACGTATATGGACTTCGTAGGAAAACCGGACTATGCGCAGTTGAAACGCTCAATTTCTCAATATCCGCGAATATGGCTAGTGCTCAGCTATGTTGAAAGTCCATCCGGGCTGGACCCAAACGCTTCATCGTTGGTGGCACTTCTGCGAGCTGCCTATCCCGGATACAAGGAGTATCACTTCACCGGCGTGGATATCTGTTTGTTCGCTAAACCGGAAGCGGAGCCCTGACCACCGTTCCGAACAAGCGCGCCTGAAACTAAAAGAGCCTCTTCGAAATGTGGAAGAGGCTCTTCTTATTCGATGAGGAGAGGAAATCTACTTGTTCTGATCCATGGTGATGCCGGTATTGCTCGGCTGCTTTTCGGCCTTAGCCTTCTTAACGGCCATGGTCTTATCCACCCATTCGTCGGCGGTCTTCAGGTCGGCAGCCCGGGCTGCCGGATCGTCGCACTGCACGTCGGCCCGCTCGCGGTACAACAGGTTCATGTAGGCCATCGCATCGTCGTAGTCCGGCCTTAACTGGAGCGCTTTTTCCAGCATGGCGATGCCGTCTTGAATAACGTCCTTGACCTTCTGCTGAAGCATCGCGCAGACTTTCTTATCCTTCAGCGGCTCTTCGGGCTTCAATCCCAGCTTGGCTCGCTCTTCCATACGCGGCTGGTAAGACTGGGTCCAGTCGATCACACCGATTGAGTAGTAGGCTTCCGGATCGTTGGGGTCAAGTTCACTCGCCTTGCGATAATACTGCTTGGCTTCCTCGAACTTTTTCATCTGCAGATACAGATAGGCGATCCCTTTGACGCTGTTGACATTCTTGGGATCGCGCTCCAGCACTGCTTTGTATTGGTCAATGGCTTGTTGGGCCATGCGATTGTTGTCCTCGGTATCGGCGCCGGGGATGTATTGCTGGGCGTAGGCGGTGGCCAGGTACAGGCGAGCATTAATCAGGCCGGGGTCGAGAGACACTGCCTTTTGAAAGTGGTCAATTGCTTCTTCATATTTTGCGGCCTTGTAGGCCTGCACGCCTTTATTGAGCTGGTCGCGCGCCTGTAGCTTATTGCAGGCCACGGTTGAAAGCATCGCCAGGCCAACCGCGATTATTGCAAGCACTCGTACGCTTGTCTTCATTGCGCTGAAAGCCCCCTCGCCACAGAATTCTGAGATCCCGCGCGGATGCAATTAGCAATCTTCACTTGGCATTGGGCCCTTTGAGGTTTGACCAAGCGCTAACGGCTAAGCGCCAATAACTATCCTCCCGCCTCAATCTTGGCGGTGATTAGCCCCACCTTGTCTACGCCGGAAGCATGGGCTATGTCAATCACGTTGGCGACGTCAGCAAACGGAACGTTGTTGTCACCCTTGACGAACATGACTTTTTCGGCGCGAGTCTTGAAGATGTCAGTCAGGCGTCCCTGGAGATTCTCCCAAGTCGTATCCTCGTTGTTGATTTTCAGGCCAGGCTCCTGACCGGCGCCGCGGTCAATCAACTGCACCACGATGGTGCGGTCTGGGGTGGAGGTCTTAGGCTGATTCGGCGGTGGCGGCTGTGGTACCAGCGCGTCCAATCCCTTCGGGGTCAAGGGCGTGATCACCATAAAGATGATCAGCATTACCAGCAGCACATCAATCAACGGTGTGACGTTGATATCTGCATTGGGGCCGCCGCCTGAACCCATTGTCATTGACATATTCGTTCTCCTCTACACGACCTATTGTCCACCGCTCGGTGGAGTTGCTGGGTTAGCCGGCGTGGTCTGTCCCGGCGTGGCCTTCCGCTGCTCGGTTAATAGACCTAATTGATCCACACCGGCGGCGCGGACGTTATCCACTACGTCCACCACACTTCCGAACTTGGCCCGAGCATCGGCGCGAACATAGACCCGTTTGTCGACCCTGTTCGCAATGCGGTCTTTGATCTTATTGGTCAGCTGATCCGGAGGAATTTGATCGTTGCCCAGAAAAACTTTTCCATCTCGCATGATCGCCACCAACAATGCATCTTCCTTGTCAGCGTCCGGCATTGAAGCTGGATTATTCACCTTGGCCAAATCCACGCTGACGCCTTTTTGCAACATCGGCGTAATGACCATAAAGATGATCAGCAGCACCAGCATCACGTCTACCATGGGGGTGACATTGATGTTGGCATTGACCTTCGCCCCTTCGTTGCGGGTTAAGATTCCCATCGGCTTACCTCTCTCTATAATTTGCACTCACTCGCCTTGGAAGTCAGTGCGTACCATATTGTGTTCACATGCGGCGCCGAGGAAAAACCCCGGCGCCGATGAGCAACTCAAGGCCAACGACCTAAGCCAGCTTAGGAACGGCGCATTCCGCGTCGCTTCAGGAAGTAATCAATCAGTTCGCTCGAGGAGTTGTCCATCTCCACGTCGAAGGCTTCCACGCGGCCGGTCAGGTAGTTAAACATCATCACGGCAGGAATGGCAACCAATAGACCGAGGGCGGTTGTGACTAGCGCCTCTGAAATGCCGCCTGCCACCGCGCCCAGACCGGTCTGCTTCTGATTAGCAATTTCGCGGAAGGCGTTCAAAATGCCTACCACGGTGCCGAACAAGCCGACGAATGGGGCCGTCGAACCGACCGTTGCCAGGCCACCCAGTCCGCGCTTTAATTCGGCGTGAACAATGGCTTCGGTGCGCTCTAATGCGCGCTTGGAGGCTTCAATGGTTTCACCGGGGATCTCACCGCTTTCCTGGTGAGCGCGGAATTCCATCAAGCCTGCTGTGACCACCTTCGCCAGATGGCTCTTCTTGTTGCGTTCCGCAACCTTGATGGCTTCGTCGATTTTGCCATCACGGAGAGCGCCGGCGACTGCGGGGGCAAACGCGCGAGACTGTTTACGGGCTGCGCTGAATGCCATCCAACGGTCAATCATCACGCCGATGGACCAGCCCGACATGATGAATAGAATGACGACCACAGCTTTCGCCAGAAGCCCCATCTGGTGCCACAGCGAAAGCGGGTCCCAACCCACCGCCTGCTCCTGGAAGAGCCAGGCAGCCGTGGTGGATACATTGCTCAGGGCAATTGTTGCTAAGTTGGCTATAAACATGAGTTGCTTTTCCTCCTCAGAACTCTTCGCATTGCGGAATCGTTGATGCTACTGATGATCGATTTCGTTGTAAGGCTGTTGCGAACCGTTTCCGACACAGACTCGGGTGACGCGTGGGAGCCAGCCTTCCATCGGCCCAAGCCCATCCGCACAAAGGTGGGATTGGGGGAGGGCCATCGCCACGTTACTCCTTCAACGCGTCACAACGCTTACTGCGTTTAACCGCCCGATAGCGTGAAGTTCACCGTTATCTGCGTCTCTACTTCCACCGGTTCTCCATTCAGAATGTACGGTTTGTACCGCCACTGCTTCACCGCTTCGATGGCTGCGGAAGTCAGCATGGGGTGCCCGCTAATTAACCGCAGGTTCTGAATTGTTCCGTCCTTGCTGATCTCAGCTTGGAGCAACACCGCCCCTTGGATGCGCGCCTGGCGTGCCAGGGGAGGATAGTTAGGCTGAACCTTGCGAATCAAAAGACCCTGGGTGACGCCCTGGGATACACGGACCCGCTGCGGCGTAGCCACTTTGGGTACAGAAACTGGGGTGGAGCTTATGATGCCACCGATCACACCACCCATCTGTCCCCCTGGCACACCACCCGGTACGCCCCCGACCACCCCCGCCATCGAGTTGATCGGTGGGGGAGCTTCTTCT
>DATHJP010000514.1:0-19938 GCA_035489695.1 Terriglobales bacterium | reverse complement strand
CTAGAAAAATACCTGCGAGTTCGAGACGCCGTGCTGATGGCCGTTGGCCTTACGATCCTGGCCAACACCCGTCCCTATGAAGGGTTCATATTCAGCTTGCCGGTAGCGGTGGCGATGATCGTTTGGATGACGGGGCAAAGTCGTCCTGAAACCAAACTCGTGTTAAGACGCGTAGTGCTTCCAATTTTGCTGGTCCTGGTCATCAGTGGTGCGTTCACGGGCTACTACTATAACCGCGTAACCGGCAGCCCATTCCGCATGACGTACCAAGTGAACCGTGGAACCTACGCCACCGCGCCTTATTTCCTGTGGCAGTCACCACGACCCGAGCCCGAATATCACGACGTGGTTATACGTGACTTCTATCGCTGGGAACTTCGACAATTCGAACAAAACCGAACCTTGCGGGGCGCCCTCAGCCGGACTTCCGACAAGCTGGTTTCAATCTGGAAGTTTTATTTTGGCCCGCTGCTCACAATTCCCTTCTTGGCGCTTCCCTGGACTCTCCGAGATCGCAAAATGCGTTTCCCACTGATTGCCGGCCCCGTTTTCGTTGCTGGACTCGCAGTACAAACATGGACCATGCCGCATTACGTCGCGCCCGCCACGGGCTTGATCTATATTGTGCTGATCCAATGCCTGCGCCATATGCGGTTGTGGCGATGGCATGGCCAACCGATTGGCGTCGCCTTCCTGCGCGTAATTCCGCTGATCGCAATCGCCATGGTGCTCTTGCGTGTCTCCGCTGTAGCAGCACATGTACAGATCGAGCCGGCCTGGCCACGGGGAAACTTGGACCGTGCGGCCGTTGTGCGTGAATTACAGCACTCGCCCGGTGAGCACTTGGTCATTGTGCACTATGGCCCTCGTCACGATGTGGACTGGGAGTGGGTTTACAACGCCGCAGACGTTGACCATGCCAAAGTTGTCTGGGCGCGCGACATGGGCGATCAGCAAAATCAGGAATTGCTGCGTTATTTCGCAGGTCGAAAAGTATGGCTCCTCAACGGAGACGACTCTCCCCCCAAGCTGTCTCCCTATCCTTCTAGGGAGCCAGCACGGTGAGCGCATCATGGCTCACCCCCCGTCGAATCCGCGCCCACGGACTGTTGCTGGCGGTTTGTTTATGGACCGTCTACGCCATCGACATGTCCACCCCAGGTCTGCGCGATCGGAACGGACTGATCAAAGGAACCGACTTCCTACACTTCTACACTCAGGGGAATATCGCTCTCCAAAAACGCGGAGATTTACTCTACGACATGCAAGCGCAGACCGCACTCTTGCAGAATCTGGTGCCCGCCGCTGCGGGTAATGTATATGTCCCGCTCTATGGCCCCCAAGTCTCGCTGCTCTTCGCCCCTTTTGCCCGGATGTCCTATCCAGCGGCGCTGACCATCTGGCTTTGGCTGAATGCCGTCATCTACGGAACCTGTTGTTATTTGGTGTGGAAGCATTGCCCGAATTTGCGAGCCCGACCGTGGACCGTGCTCATCGCAGCCCTGGCCTTCCCCGGATTCTTTTACCTGATCTTGTGGGGCCAGACCTCCGGCCTTGCTCTCCTCTGCTTCACCCTCGCATTTCTCGCACTCAACAAAAATCGGCTTTACCTTGCCGGCCTGGCGATCGGATCTCTGATTTTCAAACCGCAACTCGGCATGGCAGCTGCAGTCATTTTCCTATTTGCCCGCGAATGGAAGGTGATTGCCGGTGCAGTTCTGGCGGCTCTGGCCCAACTCAGTATCGGCTGGCTCTACTACGGCACACCGGTTATGCGGGAATATCTGCGCGCACTGATGAATGTCCGCGACGTTCTCCCAATACTTGAACCTCGCCCCCATCAGATGCACTCGCTCCGCGCCTTCTGGTCCCTGCTGATTCCCTGGCCAGCACTGGCTTTTGTCTTGTACGGAGCGACGGCGGTGGCGGTACTTGCAGTAGCGGCACGCTCTTGGCGAAGCAAAACATCATTAGGATTGCGCTATTCAGCCTTGATGCTTGCCACCATTTTGGTAGCACCTCATCTCACGGTCTATGACTTGTTGATTTTGACGCTGGCTCTTTTATTGTTGGCGGATTGGACAGTAGGTACAAACCCCGCAGGTTTTGCGGCACTCATGCCAATCCTGATCTATCTGTGCTACCCGTTGTTCTTACTCGGCTCGCTGGCTCGAGTCACACACTTACAACTGTCAGTGATAGCGATGACCGGATTGTTGTTCTTAATCGATCGCGACAGGAACGTGCCCCGGAACGCCTACATCGCCTGATTCCTTTTCTTCTCGAACAAAAACTTCAGCGCTCCCGGAAACCGCCTCGCCCAGTCGCCTTCACTATGAGTCGCTCCCTCATCAATCTTCATCAGCAGGCGTTCTTCTCCCAACCCCGCGCGTCGCAAGATGTGTTCCAGCTCGCGCACGTCGTCAACAATTTCTTTGTCGCGTTCCTCGTTCCCAGTCTCCCTGGTCCCAATTGCCAGAAAAATCTTCTCCGGCCATTGCCGAACCGCGAGGCTATGTTTCAAAAGCTGCCGGTTGGAAATGAACAGTGAGGGACTCTCCAGCAGCAATCGCCCAAAAACTCCCGGCCGATCCATCACGGTATACAAGGAAATGATCGCTCCCAGCGACGATCCGCCCAGCCCGGTATTCTCCGGACCACGTCCAATCCGATATCTCTCGTACAAAAACGGCATCACTTCGTTGATCAGGAAATCAGGATACCGCTTCCCCTGTGGCCGCAGCTGCGGCGGATTCAATGAGCGATATGACAAATACTCTTTGGGACGGTCTTTCTGGGCATTATCGATTCCCACCAGGATCATCGGCGGAATGGCTTTTTCACGAATGAGCCGATCGGCGGTTTCATCCACTTGCCATTCCACGCCGGTATAGGCGCTCCCGCGATCAAACAGGTTTTGCCCGTCATTCAGATAGAAGACGGGATAATACCGAAGCAGGTTTACCGGATCGTCATACTCCGGAGGCAGCCAAACTCGAAGCATTCGTCTATTTCCGAAAATGTGGCTCTGAAATTCGTGCAAACGCAGGTCGCCCACCACCGATGGGTTCGACTCGCCGGCCGGCTGTTCTCCGATGATCGCTTGTTCTTGAATTATTTCTGCCATGAGAAGTGTGCGCAACAGCGCTTGCCTCAAACCTTGTGCATCCTTTGTGCCACCAGTACCGACGACAATACCGTAATTGCCGCAATCAACGTAAGCGATGACAGACACAAGATGCACCAAACCGCCAGCACAAACGCTTCCACATACGTAAGGTACAGGGCAAACCCTAATCCTGTCAGTGAGGCAACGAGCAGTATCAAGGGAGTTTCGGTTTTCGCCCGATAAAGCGTGGCGAGGACCAGCAGAATGCCGTACCCAAAGATGCCGATTAACGCCACTGGGATGCCGAAGACGGCGGAGTAGATACTACGGTTCACCATGTCGCAATTAAAATTCGCTCCGAAATCACAAAACGAGGACGGCGATGCCCCGTAGTGATGATGGAGCGAAATCGAGGACACCACCGCTCCTGCAACTGACAACAGCGCGATCGCCAGCAGAATTCGCCCGCCCTTAGAACTCATGGCAGGCCGCATCCGGACTTTTCACTCAGGGATTCCAGGCGCAGTACGCCTTCATGGCGCTCCGTGGCGAATTGCCACGTGGGGAAGTTTTTTACCCCAGCCTGCACGCAGCTTGGCTGCTCGGCATGCACGCCCTTCGTACCACATTCGATGTAAGGAACGTACTGAAATGCTGAACCGAACATTTCCTTTTGTTCCTCGCAGTGCGTGCACCAGTACAACCCGTACATTTTGACTTGTCGTGCAGCCAGGCACTTCGCAAATGCATCGAGCCTGCTCACTCGCGGGCGCTTCCATAGATAAATCGCCAGCCCAAACGCCACCACGATCAGCACAGTAATTAGAATCGTGCGCTGAATCCGGGTGGCGCGGGTGCCGTCGCCCGTGGCCTTTGCTTCTTGTCGCTTCCTGCGCAGGTCTGACATGGAAATGTTTTATAACACGACGGTCAGTGCAGAGGGCAGGATGTCCAAGGTTCGACAGTGCAAGCTGAGCACCTCCCCATCCACCATGACATCTACCGGCCCTTCCAGCTGAAACTCGATTCTTCTCGCTGGCCGCCTCTCAGCCAACGGATGTTGAATATGTGTGCCGTCATAAAGTGTCGGCAGATTCCGAATAAGCCCCACTCGTCCGATCGGCCCCCAGCGAACATATTCGATCAATCCGTCGCTGACGTCGGCCTCGGGAGCGATCATCATGGTGCCGCCGGTAAATTTGCTGTTGTTAAAAGTAAGAAAGAGGCAGGGACGTCGATCGATCTGTTCTTCTCCGTCTACTCGTAATGGAAATGGCCGGCGTTGCATCCGCGCCAGGCTGATAAAAATGGATGCCTGGTATCCCAATTCGCCCCAACTCTTAAATCGCCGGGCGCGCAACGACGCCACATTGGCGGAGAATCCCATACTCAACAAATTGATGTAGTGAACAATTCCCAAAGTATGTCTGAGACGCAACACGTCGCACTCACGGGAACGCCTGCCCAGTAAGGCTTCTATGGCGTACTCCACTCCGCGATCCGTGAAGTCACGCAAAAACGAGTTACCTGTACCCAGCGGAAGAAATCCCAGCGTAGGCCGCTCACCACGCTCTGCGCCCGGAAAAAGTCCATTTACGATTTCGTAAGCGGTGCCATCGCCACCCACCGCTATGAACTTCCTGTAGCCTCTGGCATAAGCGTCACGAGTAAGGCCCGTACCTTGGCCCGGCGCGTCGGTTTCCACCGCTTCCACATGGATCCCACCTGCCCGCAACCGATCCAGCGCCGGCGCCACCAGTTTCCGGCAACGTCCTCCACCAGCTGCGGGATTGACAACCGCGAAGAACCCGTCACTCAAAGCTCGTTCACCGCGGTGCGTTCCCGGCTCTTTCCTATTTCCTCGGCCAACATGGCGCGTTTGATTTTCATAGAGGCGGTTCTGGGGAAATCCTTGTCCCAGACCAGATAGCCGCCCACACGCTTGAAATCCGCCAGACGCCGGTTGCGGGAGACCATCTCGTCCTTGAGTGCGCTGGAAAATTCCTGTCCCTCTTCCAGTCGCAACACAACTACCAGCATTTCGCGCCCCAGAGTCTTTTCCGGCCACAAATAATTGGCTGCGAAGATGCAATATTCCTTGACTGGCACGCCTTCGAATATGGTTTCGATGTCCTCCGGATAAATATTCTTTCCGCCCTCGGTAACGATCATGTTCTTCTTGCGGCCAAATAGTTGCAGGTGGCCTTTGCCGTCAAAGCGGCCAAGGTCACCGGTGAGCAACCAGCCGTCTACGATTGTTTCCGCAGTCAATTCCGGATCGTCGAGGTAATGGGACATCACAGTCTTGCTGTGCGCCGCCACTTCCCCAATTCCTTCCGAATCAGGATTAAGGATACGTAATTCCACCCCCGGCAGAGGTTTGCCTACGGTATCCGATCGAAAGGGCTTGAGATCGTTGACGGTAAGCACAGTACCAGCCTCGGTCAGTCCGTATCCATTGGCAACAGGGATACCGAGCTCGTAGAAAAATTCCAATGTGGATGGTTCCATGAAAGCGCCGCCGGTGAAAATGGCAACCAGTTCCCCGCCGAACGCCTTGTGTACCTGTGGGAGCAGCCTGCGACTGAGTTTCAGATTCGGCCGCGCGCGCGTGAAACTCTTGTTCAGCGCAATAAAATAATCCAGAACAAAACGTTTAGGCGCTGAAACCGCTTCGAACTTCGCCCGCAGTCCCCGCTCCAGATTCTTGAGCACCATCGGAACCAGGCTTACGTGCGTGATCCTGTAGCGCACAAAAGCGTCGCGCACAAACTCCGGGCGCAGCGTGCGCAAGTGCACCACACACGCGCCACACACAAACGGCCCAATAAAGCCCACCATAAAATCTATGGCGTGGTTCGTCGGCAGGATGCTGAGATAGCGCACTCCCGGCCAGAATGGATACCAGGCCGTCAGCGACTTGCATTGCTCCAGGTAATTTTCATGAGTCAGGACGCATCCCTTGGGCCTCCCGCCTGTGCCCGAAGAATAAACGATGCCGGCCACGTCTTCGCGCTTCCGAGGAACAAATACCGGATCTCCCTTGCGGCGGAAATCTTCCCAACGAAATGCGCCTGCCAGATCCGCGCTTAACGGAGCTTCGGTGACCAACACCAACGCCTTGAGATTCTTGAATTCCGGCGCCTGCATCATCGCGCGCCAGAGGTAATACTCCACGATCGCAATCTTGGCTTTACAATGCGTCAACAATTGCAGATGCTCGGCCGCTGTCAATTTGTAGTCAAGCGGCACCAGCACAGCCCCGCAATAAAAAATAGCGTATGCCGAGATCAACCACTTCGACTGATTGCTCATGAGGATGGCGGCTCGCTCGCCCGCATGTAACTCAGCATCTTCCAGCGCGCGTGCCAGCGGCAGCGCCAATTCCTTAAAGTCGGAATAAGTGAGGCGTGTGCGTTCGCGGTCGCGATCCGACTCGATCAGACAGGTTTCGTCGCCCCAGCGGTCCAGCGCATCTCGCAATGCCGCACCCAGGGAACTGTATTGGTCAAGATTGAGCATTCAGGGAATTTTCGATTTTCGATTGCCGATTGACGATCTGTCGGGTAAGAACTTGATCTGCAATCGGAAATTGGAAATCGGAAATCTACAAGCGTGCCTGAATCCGTTCCGCCAGCGTCCTGAAATCTGACACTCCCTGCAATTCGTAATCAGGCAACTCGATCTGAAAATGATGCTCCAGCCGCGTGAGCAGCTCGAGCGTTTGCAGACTATTAATCCCCAGCGTCCGAAAGAAATCGTCATCCGGTGCGAGCTTTTCCCGCGCCACTTTGAAGTGCGCCGCAGCCAAGGTTAGTATCTCTTCAAGTGTTTGATTAGAAGTTCGCATGATGTAACTCAGGGCAAATAAGGTTGTGCCTCCGTACTTTCTGCAAATTTTCGTAAGCCAGCTTCCACCGCGGGCTGTGCGAAGAGTTCACAAAAGATTTCAATCTCCCGCCGCAACTCTTCATATGGAATCGGCTTAATGAACTCCTTGGCCGCCATCGCAGTGCGCCGGTCGAATTTTTTTAACTGATCCGCGGTGGCCCGCGCCACTCTCAACGACTCTCCCTCCGCCACCATCTGACTGACCAAACCAACCTGCTGTGCCTTCGTCGCGTTGAAGCTTCGGCCGGTGAGCAACAGATCACGTACAACGCCGTTGCCCAGATCACGTTTCAAACGCGGGATCCCGCCGAATCCTGGAATCAATCCCAAACGCAGTTCAGGAAAACAAAAACGCGCCATTTTATCCGCGATAACCAGGTCGCAAACCAGCGCCAACTCGAACCCGCCACCAAACGTCACTCCATGCACAGCCGCAATCGTGGTCAGCGGCGAAGCATCAATTGCGTTCATCACCCGGTGAATGCGCTCCAGGTAATCGCGGACCCCTTTAACTGCCTCATCACGATCCATCTCCTGAGAAATCCGGAACAATTCCTTCAAGTCTGCCCCTGCCGAGAATCCGCATTTCAAGGAGCTATAAATAATAAGAGCGTGCGCTTCATTTTTTACCTTTTCCAAGGCAGCGGCGAATTTTTCCAGTTCTTCCAGTGTCAGCAACCCGATCTCATTGCAAGGTTCACGATGCAACCTCAGATCCACAACGCCGTCCGTCAATCCCCAGGAAACAGCCTGCCCTTCAAATTTCTTCATATGGATCTCGACGATAACCGCCCTTAGTCCAGCCGTACGCCAAACCGTAGCGCCGGCGTCCCCGCCGGCAACTGGACAAGCTAGTCACTCACGAAGCCTGCTTCACCCCATACATTTCTTCAATCTCCGCCTGCAACCGTAGCGCAATCAAATCTCGCTTAAGCTTCCCATTCGCGGTCAATAATCCGTTCTCAATCGAAAACGGCTCCGGGTGAATATGAAACGCCCGAATCTGCTTGTAGTGCGGCAATTGTGAGTTCACCGAATCCAGCGCTACCTGAACTTCGTCGCGCGACACATCTCCAGTCACAATCGCCGAGAGGTATCCCCGTCCATTGCCGGTAAGGATGACCTGTTGTGCGCCTGCAAGATTGCGCACCAGCTCATCTTCAATCGGCTCCGGCGCAACATTGTGGCCCGAACCCAGAATAATCAAATTCTTGATCCGCCCCACGATACTCCAATTTCCTGCCTCGTTGACCTCTCCCTGATCGCCGGTATGAAACCAGCCCTCCCGAAGTGCCTTGTCGGTTTCCTCCGGACGCTTCCAATACCCTGGAAAAATATTTGGACCCCGAACAATAATCTCTTCATTTTCGCCCAGCTTCATTTCAATTCCGCTGATTGCTGGCCCAACACGTCCAGGTTCGATATGACGGGGATCATCCATCGTGCAAATCGCAGTAGTCTCGGTCAACCCGTAGACCTGCAAGACAGGTACCCCCAGCATCATGAAATAAAGCTGCGTTTCCACATTCAGCGGAGCTGAGCCGCAAATCAGTGCTTTCAAATTCGAGCCAATCATCTTCTTGCGGATCGTCGGAAAGATCAACACCCGAGCCACACGCAGCCACATCGAGTCGCCTTGCCCTGCTTGCTTGCGCATCCATGCCTGTTTGGCGTGACTGTAGATTGTCAGCGCCAACCCACCGGTTTTCCCCAGCTGCTCGTCTACGGCCTTGCGCATACGCTCCAGCAACGCCGGCACATTCAGGAAATAATCGGGAGCTGCGGCGCGCATGTCTTGAGCCAGTCTGCTCAAATCTGTATTCAGAGTCAGCAAACTGCGACGAAGCAAGCATGTCAGCAACATGATCCAGGAACCCGCGAAACAAAATGGAAGATAATGAAACACACGATCTTGCCCGGCTCTGTTTTTGTTTTCCATCAGAAGGTCGAGCCGAGCGGAGGTGCAACCCAACATGTGGGAGATGTTGCCCGCATTGAGCACCACGCCCTTTGCTTCGCCGGACGTGCCCGATGTGTAAATGATGGTGACAGCATCAGAGTCAGCCAGTTTCACCGTCGCGGTAGAGCCAGCAGCCCCAGCAAAAATCTCCTCGAAAACAAATTGCGGAGGAGCCTCATCCCAGTTCTGGGCAATGCCATCGCGAAGCTCGGCGTCCCCGCAGCAGATCAGCGCTGGCGTGCAATCTTGCATCATCGCCACGAGCTCTGCCGCAGCCTGGCGCGCATATAGAGGAACCACAATCAATCCCTCTGCCATGATCGCCAGATCCATCGCCACCCAACGAATGCCATTGTGCGCCAGCAATGCGCATCGATCTCCCTTTCGCAATCGTTGAGCCGCCAGAAATGACCGACCCTTACGAACCAGTTCCAGCAGTTCGCTTCCGGTGATCGAAACGATTCGGCCGTCCCGAAGTTCCTGAAGGATGGTTGTGTCTGGTGACGCCTCAAGCCGGGTGAAGATCTCTTGCAGAAAGTTCATCGTCGGCACATCTCTGCTATGCTGCGTAAGTCTCGGTCAGTTTTCGCAGATGTCCACTCATTGGCGGCAAATAGTCTTCCCAACTCCATTCCCCTTTTCGAATCGGAAACTCCGGATATCGCCGCTGTACTTCTTCTTCGAAATACACACCCATTCGCGCCATCACCTTAAGATTCCGCACCACGGTTCGACCGATTGCGGCAGTGATTGCTTCTCGCTCCTTGCACAGCGTGTCCATGGCGACCAGCAGTTTGGCTTCCAGGTCGGGATCATCCACGTTCATCAAGAGATTTTCTTGGCCGCGCTCCTTCATCAAATTACGGATGCGCTCATCCATGGTGATTCCCGCCGAGGGCACCAGTCCCGGCATCGAAGTCACGATTCCGTGATAGCGCGAGGAAACCATCATGTGGCAGGCGCGCAGAATACTCACCAACTCATAAATGTTGTAATCATCGGAGGTGAGCACAGGCACACCTCCCAACTTCTCCGAAATCCGCTGCCCGGGACGCGCATCCAGACGCTCCGTCGCCACCAGAATCACAAACACGTTCCGTCGTTTGCGAAATGCGTCCACCGCATTCGCAATAGCCGTCAAATATTGCTGATAAGCCCTTTCCGCTGCCGCTCCGGAGTTATGAAAATATACCGAACGATAATGGCTGTCTTTGTAGGCCCCGGTAAGCCTATGTAGCGCAAACTTTGCGATCGAAGCCTTCACCGGCCACTCAAACGGATTGATCGGACACACCACCAGCACCGGCTTGCTGCCATCCCACCCCGCTTCCCGCAAAGCCTTCTTCCCGTACTCGGCTGGATGAGGCTCAAACGTCCAAGCCGTATCCGTACCCAACTCCGTAGGCACTCCAAGCTCGCGCAGTAGGGTTCGTGATTCTTCATTCCGGGTAATGACCAACGAGTTTCGGCAATAACTACCACACATTTTTGCCACGAGCGGATCCATGGCCCCCGCTTCCGCTCCATATCCGACAGAAAGCTTGTTCTGTGCCGCCGCAATCCCAAGTGAACCAATCATCATCGTGGTCAGCGCGTTGGCAAATTTGCTCTTGAACATCGACCCTTCGCAGGCGACCACTCCGTGATGTTTGGGCACTTCATCAAAAAGAAATGGCGGAAAAATATCCGGCAAATGTACCTGTTTACTTCCCTCAAAATATTCCTGAGAAAATTTGAAGTTCTGCGACATCACCGTGCAAGCTACATTCTCCGCCCCCAGAATGTGCCGGATCTGACGCAACATTTCTTCTACTCGCGTGTCGGACCCCATATTCCGCGTGCCGTTGTACCCGGCAAACAGCAGCTTCAATTTTTCTCCCGGTCGCCACGCAGTCCCCTTGCCCAGCATCCACCCCGCTTTCGAGATTTCAATCAGGCTGCTGACCCACGCCTCGAGAACCAAGTCCATCATGCGGCGGATCCTCCAGCCTTCACCGGCCAATCCTGATACTTGTAGTTGAAATCTGCATCGCGGCTGAACTTCAAAAGAGGATAGCTGTATCTCGAGAACGGAACCGGCTTGCGGCCCAATTCTGAAGTGACTCGGGTATTGTCGAACACAGTATTCCACACCAGATAGGGCAGAAACACTTTCATTAGTGACGCGCCATGCGCCAGTGAACCTCTCCAATTCGCCGACGCATTCACCGCCGCTGTAAACGGCCGTTCCAGAAGCGGCACAAACACTGGCCCTCGCTTATTTTGCTCAGCCGCCAGCGCGTTGGTAACTTCGCGGAAAGTCTGCGAATCCCGCCCGGACGAAAGATGATAAATATCGTATTGCGGATTTTCTTTCTGATGCAGCGTAGCAATAGCGTAGGCGACAAAGTCCACATTCACAATGTCTATCTTGTCCGATGGACGAAATGGCAGCACCGGCAATCCCGCTAAAAACACAAACGCTTTCACCATCTCGAACTGTGTAGTTTCCGCGTACCGGCTGTCCCCGAGTACGATGCTGGGACGAAAAATGGTAAGTGGCACTTCCGGCAGAAGTTGCCGAATCATGTGCTCGCCAAACTTTTTGGTTCGCGCATAAGGATCGTAATCGGAACGGTCCCAATCGATGGCCTGATCTTCTCCGACGATTTCATCATGACGTTTCCCAGCCACTGCCACCGTGCTGACCTGGCTGAACCGCCTCAATCCGTGATAATGATTCGAGCGCATGGCAAGCTGCACTACTTCGAGGGTGCCCCGAAGGTTCACATTCAGACAGCTTTTTTCTGACTTCCGGTTCAACGACGCTGCGCAATGCAGCACCGAATCCGTGGTGTGGATCAATCGATCGTAATCATCGTCCGTCAATCCGAAACGCGGTTGAGTAATGTCCCCGCAAAAAATCCGCACCCGTGCCTGCAAGTGTTCGTAAAACTGAGGAAAACTAAGGTGCAGTTGCAGTGCCTGCCACAAGCGCTGTTCCGCCTCGTGCGGATCGCGCGCGCGCACCAGTAGGTTCAGTGAAGCACTGTGGTCTTGCAGTAGGTCGGCGGCGACGTGTGCGCCAATGTATCCGGTGGACCCGGTCAGGAATATCGCCACGTTGCTCCGTTTGTCCCCGTCTTTACAGTTTCGCCGTTCGTAGGGAAGGCTGGTGTCAATTGGAAACTGCGCGCCGGCCGCGCCTCCAGCGGACGCCCTTCAATCAGAGGATAAGTCCATTTCCGCAACGCGGGAATATGCACGTAAATCCAATACTCCCACCAGTCAATCGAACGTGTGTCGTAACCGAAATCATCCTTCTCCGCCGGTACCAAAGCATAGGACAACTTTTCTACGTTGTCGGCAATGAAATCGTGCTCATTGTGAAGTATGAAAGGTTCGAACAACCCAATCAGTTTTTCTACTTTTTCCAGGCTACGCTCCGCCCGCGCCAGCGGCGGCTTTCGCAGTTGCAACGGTGCCATGATCCGCTGGATGGATTGGATAATTGCTTTCTGCGCCGGCGCAGACATCCGGTCATAACGCTCCTTCGACACCGGTATCGCGTCGAACCGCAGACGCAACCAATATTCCAATCCTTCCTGCGCCCGATAATATTTGCGATGCGCTAGCGAAGTCAGCTCGATCGATCGCCGCATGTCGCAAGGGTTCGTCACTGAAGTTGCCAGCTGATACACTCGCCGGTTTCGCCGTTCCACGATGGCCGCAGCGATCAAAGTCATGCCGCAGCACACCGAGTCCACCGGAATGATGTCCAGCCGTTTGCGTCCATTGGTCGGCAGTTGCCGGAAATAAGTCCCCAGCAGATACGAAAGCGAAGCCGACGTATTGATACCTTCATTCCATCCCAGAAAAGGCTTCTTCAGCGAGGTCTCGACGATGCTCGGCCTCACCACCGCAATGGGCAAGCCATCACCGTTCTTGCAAATGAGTGACTCGGCCAGACTCTTGGTGAAGGTATAAGTGTTGGGCCATCCCAGTTCATTGGCCCGCTTGGTTCCCGCCTCAATCAAATAATTGCGCAACCAGCGAATCCGGTTCTTCCGTATTTGGTTGTCCAGCGCCACCCCACTCAAATCCTTGGCCGCGTGTTCCTTCTGCAAGGCTTGCTGGCAGAGTTCTTTTGTCACTTCCGGGCTCACTGCAAGTCGCTCCGCGTGCTCCACGAACGCGTGCAGTGATTCGCACTCCTTCTCCGCGTCGAAACTTGCCACACCCGCCGGAGTGTAATTGGGACGTAGCGTCTCGCTCACTCTGCCATCGCGGGCGCCAGCTACGTAACAGGTGGAAAGATGCAGCAGTCCCGCGTGGTCCGACTGTCGAACAAAGTCCAAAATGTTCGAAACAGCGTTCACGTTGGTTGTCAGGGCGTCTCGCAGATCGGGATTGAAATCGGTCAGTCCAGAGCTGTTAATGATCAAATCCAATTTCTCTCGCAGAACTTCAGACGTCTCCGGGGCCAATCCCAGCCCCAGTTCAGTGACATCCCCTTCGATTATTTCCACGCGTTCGCCCAGAAACCGTGCCAGGTCCATGCCGTAACGCTTAAACAGCGGATCGAAAACCGGCGAGGTCTCCACCAGCTTCTCAAATCTCTGGGCTGCTGGATTCGATTTCTGCCGCCGGATCAACAGGTAGATACGCCCTATTTCCGGCAAGTCCGTCAGCGTATTCACCAGCCACACTTTGCCGATGAAACCAGTCACTCCGATCAGCATCACATTCTTGCCGGCCAGGGCGGCACGAACGGAGAGCGGACTGGTCGCCCCGTCGCCATCGAAATGGACAATAGGAACGAAGTGTTTCGGGGCCTCACGCTCAGCAGACTGTATCGCCGAATTCAGCGTCTCCGCGCTGCCTAGATCCAGATCAACTGCCAATTGCTCCGCCGAACGCGTCCCATCCGGACCAGCTCCAGTAATACGTGCAAACAATCCTCGTGGACGGATAATCGGCTCGAGCAAACGTCCTGTGGCTATGCCGTCTCGAAATTCCAGACGGTTGACGACCAGCCACCTTACCCCAAGATGCCGCGCCAGAGGCCGCATCACGTGATCCAGGCTCTGACTGACCAGGACCACGTCAGCTCCCGAATTTATCAATGCCTCAAGTTGCCGAACTCCATCCGCTTTCAGATTTGGCTGCAGCTTGTACTTGAAGTACTCTTCACCCAGTAAATCCAGTCGGTCCCGACTCACCCCACGCAGCACGGTGTGTACTATTCGAGTGGCCAACACCCGATTCGCTGCGTATAAAAAAGGACGCAGCACCGCCATCAGAAAGACCAGCCCGCGCCGTACCCACCGCTCTAGAAATGTCTGTGCGTTCCAGGTGAAAAAGGCCACCGGCCGGACCGTGGTTAGATCCAGCAGACTCCCTTCCACGCGCCAATACACAGGTGCGCCAGCAGGGCTAGATTTGTAGTTTGTCATTTCCAAATTCTGTGTTCCAGACCGCAGGGCCGAGGTCTCCCCAACACTGGAGGTGAGGCTCTCTATTGTAAACAATTGGAGCCAAAGGACGAAGTCAGCAAATATCGACCGAACCAGGAGATCACCACCATTTGGAACTGAGGTGGAAGAGCGGCCCTTCTGGTCCGCGTAAGCCTTCTGAAATTAATCGGGCTTGAGCCCCAGCCGCCGCCGGATTTCCGCCACAATATCTTCCGGATTCTGCTCCACGTCCACTATGACCCCATCTTCCGGCTCTTCAAGAATCGCGAATTGACTCGCCAGCAGCTTTTCCGTTGCAAAGTGCCCCTGCCGCAAACCCAGCCGTCGACGGATCACGTCGTACGTTCCCTTCAGACAAACCAGTTTCACATCCACACCACCGTCAAGCTCTTCGCGATAGACCTTCTTCAACGCCGAACAGGCCAAAACCACGTTCTGCTTTTTCGTGATCCACCGGTCTATTGCCTGGCGGATCGCCTGAAGCCACGGTGCCCGACCAGCATCATCGAGCGGAATTCCCATCCTGATTTTCTCTATATTGGCCGGCGAATGGAAACTGTCCGCATCCACGAACTCCCAACCGAGTTGCCCAGCCAGCAACCTGCCCACGGTTGTCTTGCCCGCACCAACTACACCCATAATGAGAACAATCACGTCACCAGTATATTTACTTCACCGAGTTCGCACTCCCGTAACGCCGGCGTCCCCGCCGGCAACCAGGAAAACTTGTGTTAAAAAGAAAAGCCCCGGCAATGAACCAGGGCCTTTCCATGTGGACCGCCTGCGTACCGGACTGCTATCTCTGACTGGCTGCTTGAATTCCGAGATTGATCTCCTGCAGTGCTTGGTTTACGTAGTTCAACGCCGTTGACCTGTGTCCACCGAATTCAGTACCGGCCTGTTGCAAAGCATTTCGGGCCTGTTCCAAAGCCTGCTGTGCCTCCGACATCCGGGGAAAACTCGTGTTATTCGCGTTGGATGACATCGGCCGCACATAGCCCTGATTGTTTACTCCTGCGTTATAAGGATTGGACCCACCGTGTTGAGCAGCATACTGAAGCCCCAGGTTTATCTCTTGCGTGGCCTGATTCACGTATTCCAGGGCTTTCTCCCGATGTCCTGCAAATTGTTGAGCAGCCTGCTGCAGACTAATGCGAGCCTGCTGTAAAGCCTGCTCCGCTTCCCTCATCATCGGATGGTCAACCGCCCCGGCTCCTACTTGCTGCCCGTAGCCTCGTCGACGTCCGTATCCTTGCTGACCGTAACCTTGCCCTTCGGATCTAACCACCTGCGGCTGCTGTTGCCGAATCGTGGCTTCTCCATTGTTAGGCGCGCGGAAACTAAAAATATCGCTTTCCACTTCCGAGCCCGCCGCCTGTCCCGTCTCTACCTGGAAATAATAAGTCGCGCCCGGCTGCAAGTTCCTCAACTCCACCCGATGCGTAAGTCCACCCGCGCCCCATGGCGCCTCGGCTAACTTATTCATAGTGCCCAAGTCCGTTCCATACTGAACTCGCGAGCTTCCCTGGATGTTAGTAGTCCAGGTAATGCGCGCATGATTCCCGTCCGCTTCTTCAATCACCGGTCCATTCGTAATTCTGACTCTGCCATTTTCTTGCATGCCCGCGGCTACGTCGCTCGCCGCCATCACCGGTCTTTGATTGCGGATCGTCGGTGCTCCAGAATTCAAAGTCCGGAAGCTCAGTACGCCTGCGCTCTCACCTTGACCCCGATTCCCTCGCACCTGCGACGATTCCACTTGGAAAAAATAAGTGGCATTCGGCCGCAAGTTATCGATCCGTACCCGGTGCGTGTTCGATCCATTTTCCGGGGACTCTGCAACGTGTGTCAGATTGTTTTTATCCGTGGAATACCACACTCGCGAACTGGACGGCACATCGGTGGTCCACGCAATCACCACCGCGTTCCCGTTCACTTCTTCAAGGATGGGCCCATTCGTAATTCTGATATCTTGTCCCACCTGCGGTGGCGGTGCCGCAACTGCATAAGCAACAACCAGGGTCATTACTACTGCTAAGAGAAACAGTTTTTTTGTAGATCGCATGTAAAGCCTCCTGGACAGACTAGACAGAAAGCAGCGCATGCTTATTAGGACGCAAGTCATGGTCTGTGACTATAAGGTCAGAGTAGTAGTAAACGCAGGGATTTCCTGTAGCGTCAACCGCTTATAAGTCAGCCTCTTAGCATAGCATTCGTCATCCCGAGCGAAGTCAAAAGACCCCTAAAAGCCCGCTGAACAGCTCTGCTTTTGGTGTTTGGATGTGCCTTTGGTGTTTGGGTCTGCTTTTGATGTTTGGATCTGCCTTTGATGTTTGGATCTGCCTTTGATGCTTGGGTCTGCTTTTTGTGTTTGGGTCTGCTTTTTGTGTTTGGGTCTGCTTTTGGGTGGCGCAGCGCTTCAGCGCTGCGGTTAGCAGCTTGTTTTCCTGGCGGCTTTAGCCGCTGAGATGACGTGGATTGGGAAGGGCACGGCTTCAGCCGTGCCGACACGCTGCCATGGCGTCGCGGCTTTAGCCGCTGGGGTTAAGCTCGTGTCGCAGATCTGCCCGTCCGTTCACCGGAGAACGAGCCTCGACGTTGACGGGTGGCCCACTCAAGCCCGATTTTGGCTTGAGTGGGGCAGTTCGACGGCTGGACAAAGTCTTCCCGCCGCTCGTTCGCGTTTTCACGCCGTCCATTCCGACTTGATCTCTACACGTCCTTCAGCGCCGATAGCGGAGTGGCGAAAGCTGCTCCACTGCCAGTCCTCCGGACGATCGCATAACCCCTTGCTTCACTTCTCCACAAACTGCGGATAATTTGGTAGTGGTGCCGTTTGTTTTCCACAGGTGTTACGCTCTCCGTGTAGCATCACTGGCCGCGTAATTCTCTATGTTGCCATCTGAACTCATTGCGAAACTAGGTGAGTGCGCTATCACCAATTTTTCTGCTGCGAGAGACGGATGGTTTGATAAGCAGACTGTGTTTAGTGGAATCGTGATCGCGGGGTTGGTATTTGAAGGCCCAGAACTTATACATGAGTTGCTGGCGATTGCGCAGAAAAACTTCCCGAGTTTTCGATATGTATTCCCAGACGCACTGGTGGAATACGCGAAAATAGGTGCCTTCGTCGGCTGGATTCTTATTATTGCGGGATTGCTGGGAGAAATGAAGGCCAGTTCAAGGATAGTGGATTTGAGCGCCCATATCCAAGAATGCAGCGATGCCAAAGTGACGAAAGCTACGCTAGAGGCTGGCGATGCTGCGACATCTGCTTCACTTGCTAGACGTGAAGCTGCACGCGCAAAGGACAACGCGGACGTGGCGGCCAAGCTGGCCGCAGATGAGCGAAGTAAGCGAATCAAATTAGCTAACTTGCTTAATCCTCGCTCACTAAATGAGCAGGAAAGGAAAGAAATTGCAGATGAACTCAGGCCTGTAGCCAATCCTGACGTGAAGGTAGAGATATTTACGACCTCTGGGAATGGCCTTAGACTCGGCATTTTGATCTGGAACGCGCTGAAAGATGCTGGGTATAACCCCATACTGCAAAACCCATCTACCGAGGTGTGGTACGAGACAAATGTTGGCGGCCCAATTGAATCGCGGGCAACTGTTGAGGCCATTAGCAAAGCACTGAATAAGAAACTCCCGCTGTTTGGCCTTACCCCGACCTTGCCAAGGGGTTCCCCTGTAAGAGTAACAGTTGGAGAAAAAATGATCGGCGCAATACCGGCTGAACTGCTCAGCGGTACTCCAAAAAGAACCAAAGAGCACAGGATTGCGGACCGCAAATAAGCCGTTGTCGCCTGTGGACGCGAAACGGAACCATTACCGATAATTTCGAATATTGGAAATCGTAGTACCGCTTTTGACAAAATCAAAAATCAACAATCAACAATGAAAAGTATTAAGCCGCCTTCCGCCCTTCCTTCTTCACCCGCGCCCTCGCCGCTGACATTCGTGCCACCACCCCGCCAACCCTTCTCATGCTCATGAGGAGAACCACCAACGCGCCTACAATCAACCCCACCACAAGAAGGTCCGGCACGATGTTACGCTTCCGAGGAACCTCCTGCGGTTTCTTCGGTTCCCTCGACGCTTCCGGAAATTCCACTGGCACACGGTTCAAGACATCCACATTCACGCCAAACTTTTCCTTTGTTGGCTGAATCCCCGGAAGGGCTGCGACCGTGGCTGGCGCCGGCTGCGTCGCCACCACAGGCGGCTGCACTGGCTTTGCCCGTTTATGTTTTTTCGACGCTACTTTAGGCGGTTTCTTGGGAACGGGTTTGAGTTTCGGTGGTGGCGCTGGCTTGGGCGCCAGCTTGGCCAGATCGACAGCCCTTGGCTGCATCTTCGGATACACAAATTCCACGCCGCGAGTTGACCCCGGATAGAACCACGTGCGGATAGCCGCGGGCGCACCAGCGGCTTTGGTCGAAAACGTCATTACCGTTTTCTCAGTCTGCCGCAAACGGTATGTCGGTATTGCCATGATCGTGCCGTACAGGTGTTTTTCATCCTCGCTGAGAATTTGAATGATGTTGGGATTGGCGGACGGATCTAACACCTTGAAAACGTACTTGCCGGCGGGCAAAACTTGCCCTCCCGGAATCTCAACTCGATGATTGAACGAGACAATAGTCTTCCTGTTTTCCTCGTCCGCCTTTGCTCCGCCCAATAATCCAAGGGCGAGAAAGATCATTACCGCGACTACTTCGACTCGCCTCATTTTTCGCAGAAAAGATGTTTCATCCGACTCTTGATATGCTTGCCCCGCTTCTGATTGGGAATGGCCGCACTTCGCCCCGAGTTCAATCGGCCAGAGATCGTCCGCCCTTTGGATGGAGAAACCGACCAGCCGGGTAGCCCACCCTTCCGGTCGCGTTGAAATAAACAACTCCCCCGCTTGTCTTCCGCCACCCCGACCAAGGCATCGATCGTGTCATCCCGAGCGAAGCCGACGGACCTTGCGCCTACCATGAAAAGACTGGAAACGTTGTGCAATAGGAAGGACGGCATCTGGAAAGATCGGGAAGGGCACGGCTTACAGCCGTCCCGAGGCGCTAACTTGAAAGGGCACGGCTTCAGCCGTGCCGATACTCCCCAGAGATCGCGGCTTTAGCCGCTGATTTTCGCACAAAACAAAAGCCGCCGATTCCGGCGGCTTCTTGAAGCTTTTGAAACCAGAAACCAGACACTAGAAACTAGTCCCTAGTCCCCCAACACCGGCTCCCCTACTTCGACCTTAACGTGTTCCTGGCCCTTTGCCGGAGTCAACGCCCCCAACGGAATAAATCCGTTCTCGGCCACCACCGGCTTCTCTTTCAAAACAACTTCACGATAAAGAGCCGCCATGCGCGCGTTGTAAGCCGGATCATTTTTCTGCTTCAGATCACGCGCCCGAATCTTTTCCTCACGCGCGTTCTTGGCAATGCCCAGCTTGTCGAGATCGTGCTGCTCTTCCAATGTGACGATCCCATCCGAGAGCAACAGCGAATGCTCCGCAGACTCCATCT
>DATHJP010000513.1:0-2093 GCA_035489695.1 Terriglobales bacterium | reverse complement strand
CAAACTTGGCAACGGTGTCAGCGTCGGGACTAACGCGAGTATCCTCCCGGTCACCATTTGCGATAAGGCCGTGATTGGCGCCGGCGCAGTGGTCACCAAGGATATCACAGAGCCCGGTGTTTACGCCGGCAATCCGGCTCGTCTCCTGCGGAGGCTCTAGTTCAGAGGACAGAGGACGGGAAGGTGGAGGAGGCATGAAACAAACTGTAATCGTCGTCGGTCTCGGAGAGGTCGGCAAAGCATTGATGGAGATTGTTAAGAGCAAGCATCAAACCTTCGGCGTAGATATCAATCTGCCTGCGTCGGTGTCCCGATGCGATGTTATGCATATCTGCTTCCCATTCCAGAGCGACAAGTTCGTTGGACAGGTGGTAGAATACATTCACCGGTATCGACCTGCTCTTAGCATAATCAACAGCACGGTAGCTCCTGGGACCACCCGCAGCATTGCGGTTGAATCCGGAACCACTGTCGTAAACAGCCCTGTTCGGGGGAAGCACATTCGGATGCAGGCGGAGATGCTCCATTATGCAAAATTTGTTGGAGCACTTGACCAAGAGGCAGGACGGCGCGCGGTGGAACACTTCGAGGGGTTAGGGATGAAAACGGAGCTGCTCGGGTCTCCTGAAGCCACGGAAATTGCCAAGCTAACTGAAACCACTTATTTCGGGTTGATAATCGCGTGGGCCCAGGAGATCGAACGCTATTGCGCGTCGCTCGGTGTCAATTACGACGAAGTTGTGTCGTTCTACGATGAAATTAAGTTCTTTCCGCCGGTGAAATATTTCCCTGGGGTGATTGGCGGCCACTGCGTGATGCCCAATATCGACATCCTGCTGCAAAAATTTCCTTCAGGTCTTTTGCAGGCCATCGTGCAGTCGAATACACTTAAACAAAAAAGTCTCGGTCCGGACGGATGGCTGGAATCGAATGCTGATCATCAACGCTGACGACTGGGGCCGTTCGCGGGCCGAGACGGACGCGGCTCTTCGGTGTTGCAAAGAAGGAAGGGTCACTTCGGTCAGCGCCATGGTTTTCATGGAAGACTCCGAGCGCAGCGCCGAGCTGGCAAAGGAGAATGCGCTGGACGTTGGGTTGCATCTCAACTTTGCCGAACCATTCTCGGGCCGGGGTCAACGCAGCAAGCTGCACGGATTTCACGAAAGAACAGTTCGCTATCTCATGGGGAATAAATACGCCCAGCTTTTTTACAATCCGTTCCTACGAGAAGAATTCGCCTATTCCTACCACGCGCAATCCGAAGAATTCGCGCGTCTATATGGCAAACCGCCATCGCACATCGACGGCCATCACCATATGCATCTTTGCGGGAACGTTCTTTTGAGCTCGCTAATACCAGCCGGAACTAGGATGCGGCGAAACTTCTCATTCTGGCCGGGAGAAAAAAGTTTGCTAAACCGAAGCTATCGAGCCTTTGTTGATTGGTGGCTGGCTCGAAGATATCGCCTTCCGGATTATTTCTTTGATCTGACGCAGTGCCTTCAGGGGAAGAAATTAGATCGAGTGGCAGCGTTGGCGAAGTCAAACAACGTTGAACTGATGACACATCCCATCTCGCAGTTGGAATCGGCCTATCTTCTGAGCAATGAGTTTCAGACGCTCTTCCAACGGGTTGAGGTGAGCAGCTATGTGCTTGTGTGACTGGCAAGGCAGCAATAACGACGAACTAAGCTTACATGAATAGCTCAGCAATCTATCTCGCGAGCATCATGGGTTTGCATTTATCGCCAACAATAGCTCTGCTTTTCACAATTGGGTTCATCATTTTTCTTTTTCGACGCGATTTTCGAGAGCAACCCGATGTGACGAGTGCGCTGTGGTTGCCCGTGATTTGGATGTTACTCATTGGGTCGAGATCCGTAGTGCAATGGCTGGCTGTGTTTGGGGTGCCAATTGGGCGGTCGGTGGAGGAAGGCAATCCGCTAGACGCGCTTGTTTACTTCATGCTGATTGCAGCTGGTTTTGGGATATTAAACCAACGGCAGATTAGTTTAGCTGACGTTTTTCGGCACAATGGCTGGCTGATGGCTTTTCTTATCTATTGCTTTATTGCGATCGCTTGGTCGGACTAT
>DATHJP010000512.1:0-16566 GCA_035489695.1 Terriglobales bacterium | reverse complement strand
GAGTGATCTGGGACATCCAGCGAGTTGGCCCTTCCACTGGTTTGCCCACCCGCACTTCGCAGGGCGACATACTTTTCAATGCATTCCTTTCGCATGGCGACACCAAACACATTCTTCTGATCCCATGTTCCGCGGAAGAGTGCTTCACCATGGCTCAAGACGCCTTCGATTTGGCGGAGCGTTTCCAGACTCTCGTATTCGTGATGTCTGACCTGGATCTGGGAATGAATAATTGGATGGCCGATCCGTTTAAGTATCCGGAAAAACCAATCGAACGCGGCAAAGTGCTGGCCAAGGAAGACCTGGATCGTCTAGGGAATTTCGCCCGTTACAAAGACGTGGATGGAGATGGTATCGGCTACCGAACCCTGCCGGGAACAGACCATCCAGCCGCCGCCTATTTTTCCCGCGGCAGCGGGCACAATGAGAAGTCCCAATACAGCGAGCGTCCTGACGATTTCGAAAAAAATATGGAGCGGATCAACCGGAAGTTTGAGACCGCGCGTTCCTTCGTCCCGCGCCCCGAGATGGTGTCGAATGGAAAGTCAAAGATCGGCTTCATTGCCTACGGTACCTCGCACTGGGCGATGATCGAGAGCCGCGATCAGTTGCGGAAGGAATACAACATTGAAACTGATTATCTGCGCCTTCGCGCCTACCCATTCACGCGCGAGGTGCACGAGTTCGTGAAGCAACACGATCGTGTGTACGTGGTAGAGCAGAATCGCGACGCGCAGATGCTAAGCCTGTTAAAGCTGGACCTGGAAGCAGCGCTGGTGCCTCGGCTGCGCAGTATCGCGCATATCCACGGGCTGCCACTAGACGCGCGCTCGGTAACCGACGAACTCATGACCATGGAGGGTAAGTAAATGGCAACGACGACCAGCACGCCCGGACCAAAAACCAATCGCATCGGTTTGGCCGTGCTCGATTACAAGGGCGGGCGCACTACACTCTGCGCAGGCTGCGGCCACAATGCCATTTCTGAGCGGATTATCGACGCCATGTTCGAGATGGGTGTTCCTCCTGAACGTGTCGCCAAGTTGAGTGGCATCGGGTGTTCATCCAAGAGTCCGGCGTATTTTATGGGCCGGTCGCATAGCTTTAATGCGGTTCACGGCCGTATGCCTTCGGTTGCTACTGGAGCGATGCTCGCCAACCGCAATCTGCTCGCATTGGGAGTTAGCGGAGACGGCGACACCGCGTCCATCGGAGTCGGACAGTTCGTCCACCTGATGCGCCGCAATCTGCCGATTATTTACATCATCGAAGACAACGGTGTTTACGGCCTCACTAAGGGACAATTTTCGGCAACGGCTGATTTGGGATCCAAGTTGAAGACAGGCGTCATCAACGACCTTCCCCCAATCGATACCTGTGCCATGGCGATCACACTGGGCGCGACTTTTGTGGGACGGTCTTTCTCCGGCGACAAGAAGCAACTGCACAGCATGATGAAAGCAGCCATCGCTCATCGTGGCACCGTTATGCTTGATATCGTTTCTCCTTGCGTGACTTTCAACGATCATGAAGGTTCAACGAAATCCTACAAGTACATGAAGGATCACGACGAGCCGCTACAGGAGATTAGTTTTGTGCCTGCGTTTGAGGAGATTGACGTGGAGTATGACCCCGGCACGTCCATCGAAGTGACTATGCACGACGGCTCTAAGCTGCGATTACGAAAATTGGAAGAGGATTACGATCCCACTGATCGCATCAAGGCCATCACACGCCTGCACGAGGCCCATGAAAAAGGTGAGGCTTTGACGGGAGTGTTCTACGTCAACACCAAGGCCCCGAATTTTATCGAGATGCTCAACATGACCGACGAACCGCTGGCCACGCTGCCGGAGTCTGTGGTGCGGCCGGGAAGGGAAGTGTTGGAGCAGGTGATGGAAGAGTTGAGGTAAAGCAGTGGTCAGTGGCCAGTTGGCAGTTACCAGTGAAAATTCTTTCGCTGTCACTGACTGACAACTGGCCACTGTTTTTAAGCTACGTCATCCAAAGACTTCTTATTATCTTTTTGCGGTTCCCCGGTATGCTCGGGGCTTTCTCCTGGCTCCGGAAAGTCCGTATCCGCGGACTTCAACATCGCATCCTGGTCCCGATGTCCAAGTTGACCCTGCATAGAAGTATTGCCACCGGTTTGAGTCTTCTCGTCCTGTTCGACTGCACCTTTGCCGCAATCCTGATCTCTGGTCATATGAGTGCTCCATAGGGCGGAATCGACCTACCCGCCTGGACTTTAGCGTACTCCCAAACTTGGTTGTACGGAAGGATTTCCGCGTAAGGTTCGCAGGAGTGCTCCGGTGGACAGCCACCTTCGTTTGTTTTGGAGAACGAAAGGTGCGCTAGAGTTCCTGGAGATGACTGCGCCCACCACTCTCTTCCGTCCGTTTACCCGATTGGTAAAGATCACGATTCTAGGCAGAGAGTTTGAGGTCCCAGAAAATAATCCGCTGTTGCGTTGTTTCCAGTACCTTGCTCCGGAAGCGATCTCTTATGGCCGCTTTTGTTGGAATGAGGAGTGTCAATATTGCCGCATCAGCTTCGATCTAGGAGACCGAACAGCGAGTCGCTCTGCGATTTCCTGCAAACTGATGGTGCAGGACGGTATGCGGATTAATGACCTAACGTCAGAGATCCGATATGGTCTAAGGACGCTGAACCTTCCGAAGGTGGATGAATGAGAGTCACGATTGAGAACCGATTGGCGCAGAGGAAAGCAATCGTACTTCGTAAATCGTACTTCGAAAATGTCTCTACTGCATTTTCCGCGCAGTAGTCCCGGTGGCCGGAACTCCTAGCTTGCGCAGCCGGTCTCGAGCCTGTAGCGCCTCGTTAGAACGCG
Organism: Terriglobales bacterium; assembly: GCA_035489695.1. GTDB lineage: Bacteria > Acidobacteriota > Terriglobia > Terriglobales > Acidobacteriaceae > 40CM-3-55-5. The sequence goes on along the minus strand of DATHJP010000512.1, from coordinate 13,712 downwards.
GATAACGCTGTATGAGGCGGCGAAGCTCCGCAATGCCACTGTCTTTTTGTCCCAGCTCGAGAAGCGCGAATCCTTTCTTCAGTTGAGCCGCTGGCGCTTTGTTACCGGTGGGGAAGTTCTGCAGCACCTGGTCGTAATCTTTGACTGCCTGCTGATAGTTACCCTGCCGGAATTCGAGGTCCGCTAGATAGAAATAAGCGTTCCCCGCGAGATCAGTATTGGGGTAGAACTTGACGTAATCGGCAAACTCCTGAGCTGCGAGATCATTCTTGGCGGCGTTGTAATCGCGGAGCGCGTTGTTGTAGAGCACGTCGGGCGGGGGAGCCTGGGCTTGCTGTTGTTGCTGCTGTGTTTGCTGAGATTGTTGCGCCGCAACGTTCTGTTGCGCGGCTTGCATGTCTTCCAGTTGTTTACTGACTTTTGCCAGACGGGCCTTCAACTCATCGAGCGTGTCATTGAGGGCCTGAATTTGTCCCGAGAGCTGGTCCACGTGAGCGCCAGTGTCGGTTTGCTGCTTTTGCAGAGTGCCCTGAAGCTCGGTAACCGAGGCCGCCACTTTGTTCATGCTGTCAGTGCTCTGCTCGACCAGGTTTTTCATCACACCCATGCGCTCGTCGAAGGACTGCTGCATGTGTGTCATCTGGTCCTGAAGAGCTTGTACCTGGGTCTGGAGCTGGACGATTTCCCGGCTAACACCCCACGCAGGCGCCGCCAGCCACACCAATAGAAGCAAAACAAGAATGGTAGAAAGTCGTTGGGTTCTCATAGTCCATTTCCTAGGATGCATAAAGTATGCTGCGAGTCCGGGCCAGAACATTCACGGACTGAGAAAGATTCTATTGTGCAGGATAGCGCGTTCCGAACGCCGTTGTCTTGCCAGCGGAAGCTTTCCTGGGCCAGAGGGATTGAGGGAAGCGGAGCGCCGGCAAGCGCCCCGCAACCCGTTCATCTTTTACTTTTGATAGACGAAATGCCCGCGCCGGTTCTGCTGCCAGCACTCTTCCGTGGACTGGGTGCAGAAGGGCTTCTCTTTGCCATAGCTGATGGTCTTAATACGATCAGCGCTGACTCCGCCCTGTACCAAAGCGTTCTTCACGCCGTTCGCGCGATTATCGCCAAGCGCCAGGTTGTATTCGGTCGATCCACGCTCGTCACAGTGTCCCTCGATGGTGAACCGCACACTGGCGTGCTGTTTCAAGAAATCAATATCGCCTTGCAGCGCGGCTTGCTGGTCGGGACGGACATCGAATTTATCGTATTCGAAAAAGATATCCTTCACGGTTTGAGAAAACAGCTCTTCTTCCGTCGCTGAAGCTTGCGGAGTGGGCGGCGGAGCAGGCGCGTTCACGGTGACTCGCGCCGTGGCCTCCTGCGTTCCCCCGGGACCTTTGGCAGTCAGATGGTAGGTTGTGGAATCAGCCGGCGTCACTTGCTGCGAGCCATTGGGCTGCACCGCCCCGATGCCGTCAATGCTGATGTCAGTGGCATTCGTGGTTTGCCATGTCAGGGTGGTTGACCCGCCCTTATCCACGGTATTGGGACTTGCGCTAAGCGAAGCGGTAGGTGCTGCCGGGGGCGGTGGTGGGGGCGGTGGCGGTGGCGCCACTTTCTTCTTGCAGGCGCCCAACGTCATGATGGCGCTCAAAGCGAACACAAGCATGATCCACTTCAATCTTCTTTGCTTCAATTTTTCCTCCCTGCGTAATGCAATCATTATGGCGAAAACTATTTCCAGCTCCAGTTCGGCTGCGTATTACTGCCGGCGGTCGTTAACCGTTTTTGATTGGTTCCGTCGGCCAGCATGGTCCAGATTTGGTCGCCTCCCGCGCGGCTGGATTGAAAGATGATGTGCCGTCCATCGGGCGACCATGACGGAAAATCATTTCGTCCGCCATCGTGGGTCAACTGAACCCACTGTTTGCTGACGATGTCCATGATGTAAATATCCTGGGCCCCGGGCGCGCCTGGTCCGTAATGGCGAATCCAGGAAAATACCAGAAATTGTCCGTTAGGGGACCATGCCGGAGAGACAGCATAACCCTCGTCCGTTAGCCGCTGAACGTTCGTGCCATCGGCTTCCATGGTGTAAATCTGTGGCAGTCCGCTGCGGCCGCTCACCCAGGCAATCTGCGCGCTGGTCTTGCGATTCCAGACCGGCGAAACGTCCGGCCCTTTGAATGAGGTGATGCGCTTCAGATTGGCTCCCGACGAATCCATTACGTAGATCTCGGAATCACCGCTCCGCGACGATGAGAACGCCAGCTTGGTTCCGTCGGCCGACCAGGCGGGAGAAAGATTGGTCCCGCCAAATTTGGGAAAAGTCACCATCCGGTCCAGATCCAGCGAATACATCAGAATTTCCCAGCTGGATTTGGTCAGGGAACTGAAGGCCAATCGCGAACCGTCGGGAGAGATGCGTGGCGAAAGTGAAATCGAGCCGAGATGGGTCAATGCACGCTGATTCGCCCCATCGTAATCCATCGCCCAAATTTCTTTGTGACCGCTGCGGCTACTGACGAAGAAAATCTTGCTCTCCGCGATGCCCGGTATGCCGCCGCCTAAACGAAAGATGATTTCGTCGGCAAACTTGTGGGCAATGGTTCGAACCGCGTCACTGGTGGCCCCATCCTGATACTGTTTGCCCAACACTTGCGGGGAAGTGACATTCTTCACGTCGTAGAGCCATCCCTGCACAGTAACGTTTGCGCCGGAAATCCCCAGGTTGCCAAACGCCAGCATGGAGGTATTCGGTGGCTGGCTACTCCAAGCCTCGAACTTCACGTCAGCCGGACTGCCGGGGACTTCGAGGGGATAAAAGCTCTTCGAAACCATGTCGAAGATGCCGGCATTATCCAGATCATTCCACAGCGTGTCGTTGAAAACTTTCAGAAGCTCCGGACTTTTCGGATCCTGCGTGGAGGCTTTGAAATCGGGAACGGCCAACCGGACTTTTTCTACCCCAAGGCCGGTGCCGGTTCGAATCCAATCCTGTTGCGCCCAGGTTGGAAGGCTCAGAAGCAGAAGTAAAGCGATAGTCCAACTAAGAAATAGCTTCATGAATTTTTTTCTTTGACCTTGCACGCCCCGAGCGCGCTTGTATCTATCTTTTGTAATCGAACCAGAACTCAACGGAAACCTTATTCCCCGAATAATCCGAGGGCAGGGGACCAAAAGTATCAATGCGCTGGATAGCTCGTACTGCTGATTGATCCAGCGAAGGCACGCCGCTCGACTGCTCGACTTGCACGTTTGCAGGTCGTCCGTCTCGGACAACGTCGAAAGTGATATAAACCCGCTGCGCCTCGGCAATGCGGGGATCCACTTCGTATTTCAACCAATTTTCTGAAACTTTCTGCTGAACCACACGCACGTACCAGGCATAACGGGAACCGAAGTCGCCGCCACCGCCGGTGACGCCGAAACCTCCCTTTGCCCCACCTGCACTGAATACCCCGTACGGACCGCTGACTGGACCGCCCTGTCCGAATGGCACGACATTGTTCGCTTCTTCCGCAGGCTCGGGTTGCGGCTGCGGTTTCTGATGAGTCGGCGTGATTTCTGCTTTCGATTTCTTCTTCGCACTGGTGTCAGGAATCGGTATTGCCTCCGGTTCCTTCACCTCTGGCTTTGGAAGTGACTGAGAGAGTCCTTTAGATTCGTTCGCCAAAACATTTTGGGTTTGCACTTGATTCGCTGGCAGCGGGACAGTGCTGACCAGAGTGACTCCCATGGCATCGCCACCGCCACCCGCTCCCCATCCCTCGCCACGGCTTCCGGGTGCGATCACCGTGTACGCCAGGATGGAAGCTGCGATGGCAACGTGAAATCCGGCGGACCAGGCCAGGTTTCGGCCCCAGCGCTCGTGTTCGAAAAAGATCTCAGCGGCTGCCATGCGTATCGAGCGGTTGAGTGACGATGCTTACGTTGCTGATGCCCGATTGCTTTACTGCGTCCATCACTGTGGCGAAAGCGCCGAAAGGCACATCTTCATCGGCACGGATAAAAATGGACTGATGCTGCGGGTCCCGAATCTTTTGACGCAGCTTTGCCCCAATCTGATTAATGTTAATAGGATCGTTGCCCAGATAAACCCGCTGCTGCTTGTTGATGCTGATCACCAGCCGTTCTTCGGTGATTTCTTTTACGCTGCGAGTTTTGGGAACGTTGACCTCGACGCCAGACTGGAGCACCGGCGCCGTCACCATGAAGATAATCAGGAGCACGAGGACTACGTCCACCAGCGGCGTGATGTTGATGTCCGAAAGGGAGGTTTGTGTGCGTCCATTGGCTGCGGTAAACGCCATTACCGCCTCGCTCCCGGAACTTCAGCGGCACTGTACGCGGCTTGGGGCTGCTGGCGTTCCACTGCATTCAGCATCTCCATGGCAAAGTCGTCGCCGCGAGCCGCGAATTCTCGAATCGAAGCCCCGATAAGGTTGTAGGCGATCACCGCGGGAATGGCGGCAGCGAGGCCTGCGGCCGTGGTGATGAGCGCTTCGGAGATGCCCGGCGCGACCGCGCGCAACGTGGCGGCACCCGCCGTCCCAAGGCCATGAAACGCATCGATGATGCCCCATACCGTTCCAAAAAGGCCGATGAACGGCGTAGCGGCCCCCGTAATCGCCAGCCAGGGCAGATTGCGCTCGAAGCGTGTCAACTCTTCGGAGTTCGCGATTTGCATGGCTCGCTGGATCGCGGTGGGGTTCTTTATCATCCCTCCCGAAACTCCGCCCTGGCGGCGATACTCTTCGAACCCTCCCTCGAACACGCCAACCAGCGGGCTAGGACGGAATTGTTCCGCTACCGCGCCGACGTCCTGTAAGCGCTGTGCCTTGCGGAAAGCGCGCACAAAGCGGCCACTCTGGACTCTCGCCCGCCTGAGCAGACTCCATTTGGAAAGGATGATCGCCCAGGAAACCAGGCTGAAGGCGAGTAGCAAAAGCAATACGAATTTGGCCACTACGCCGGTTTGGCCTACGAGGTCAACGATTTCCCCGCCGACCACGATTGTCAGCAATAGAAAAACATGCATTGATTTGGAATTTTCCTTAGCTCGAATTATAGACCATGGTTGCTGGATGACTCCGCCCGCGAATCCCACTTATCAACCCTTTGTTGTGCAAAACCGGGAATCCGCTCGTGGCATCTAAATTTCGATTCGAGATAGCGAAACGGAGATATCAGCTACAAACAAATCCCAATACGCAGGAGAACGCACATGGCGCATTACGGCACATTACGTGATTACCATTTCGTGGATAACGAGAGCGCCGCAGACGATATTCGCGGCTCCAAGGTGTACGGCTTGAACGATGAAAAACTCGGCAAGATTGATGACGTGATCTTCGATCACTCCACCGGACAGATTCGTTATGTGGTCGTCGACACAGGCGGCTGGTTATCCAGCAAGAAGTTCGTCGTGCCACCCGATCGGCTCCAACCATCGGCGCAGCACAAAGACGATTTCAGAGTTGATCTCAGCCAACAGCAGATTGAGGGCTTTCCACCCTACAACGAATCCGATGTTGAATCGGAGGAGAGGTGGGGTGATTACGAAAAGCGCTACCGGTCGAAATGGGAAGAGGGTCCGATCATGCATCGGGTCGGGACGGATCGCAACATTACGCCGACCACGAAACAACAAATCCAATCCGGCTCTGGCCGCATTGTTTCCGGCGAGGAGGATACTGGAACCAGCGTGACGCCGATGAGGACCGAAGCTTCAATGGACGTCACACCAAGCGGGCCGGGCAGGCGCTGGAACACGTTCGAAGAGCGCCTGCGCAAACGGCGCAACGAAATTGTTTCCCGTTGCACGGTGTGCGGCACTGCGGCTTCCCCTGAGCGGACCTATGACAAATCCAGGGATCGCAAAGTAAGTTAACTCACTTCACGGGCCATGGCGTCAAGGCTGTGGCCCTTTCTCCTAAGCTCGAAACAGCCTTTCATGCTATTCTGCGCTCAATTCTGCAATCCAGGATTTCTGAGTGCTGGTCGAACTGCGCCTCGAAAATTACGCGGTCATAGATAACCTCGCGATCGAGTTTGCGCCCGGTTTGAACCTGTTGACCGGCGAGACCGGCGCTGGCAAATCCATCCTCATTGACGCGCTCGCCCTTCTTCTCGGGGACAAAGCTTCTCCTGATGTGATTCGCACAGGTGCGGATCGGGCTCTGATCGCAGCAGTCTTTGAAGTTGAGAGTGGAGCAGAGAAGATCGTGGCCCAGGTGCTCGCGAGCAACGGCATCGATTCTGACCATGAATCCATTATTTTGAGACGCGAAATTGCGGCGAGTGGCAAGGGCCGCGTCTTTGTCAACAACCAGCCAGCGACCGTGAGCGTATTGCGGCAGCTTGCTCCGTATCTGGCCACCATCCACGCTCAGAACCAATCCCTTGTTTCCTTCGACGCCGCAGCCCGCCTGGATTTGCTGGATGCTTTTGCCGGCACTCAGCTTGATAGCGTCAGCGAAGGTTTCTTGTCTTGGAAAAATATCGTTGGTCGCATACAAGAACTGGAGCGCGACGAGCAGGATCGGCTCCGATTGCTGGATCTTTGGTCCTTTCAGAAGCGGGAGATCGAAGAAGCCAAGCTGCAACTTGGCGAAGATGAACGTCTGGAAACTGAAAAGCGCGTTCTGGCCAACGCGGAGAAAATCTACCGCTCCGCCATGAACGCTTTCGATTTGCTTTATGAAGGCAATACTTCCACCTCCGCTTCCGTACGTGCGGCACAAAAGCACCTTGAGGAGTTGTCCCGTTACGAGCCTAAGTTTCAGGAATCGCTGGCGGCACTGGAAAGTGCCCGCATCAGCGTTGAGGACGTGGGCGTCACCCTGCGCGATTACGCCGGCGGCATCGAGGCCTCGCCCGAGCACCTGGCCGAAGTAGAAGACAGACTTGTAGCCATTGATCGCCTGAAGCGAAAGTACGGTCCCACACTTGCGGATGTGGTGAATTTCGGCACGGAAGTCAGCCGCAAAATTTCAGAGATGGAGAACAAAGACGAAGTTCTCCGCCAGCTCCGCGCGGAACTGGCCCAGGCAGCAAGGGAATATCTGCGCTGCGCGCAAGCAGTTTCCAGAAAACGCCACGAATGCTGCAAGAAATTGGAAAAGCTGGTCGAGGCCGACATCAACGATCTTGCCATGAAGGCGGATTTCCGTATCGAAGTCAGCAGCAGCGATGAGGAAGGGAACTGGACCGCCTCAGGCTTCGACCAGGTGGTGTATATGATCTCCACCAATCCAGGCGATCCATTGCGGGCCCTGGAGCAGATAGCTTCGGGTGGGGAACTGTCGCGTGTCCTGCTGGCATTGAAAGCCAGCGTTGAAGCTGGCGCTGCGGCGGGTCGCAAGAAAAACAGCGCTGTTCAACGCACACTGGTTTTCGACGAAATTGACACGGGTATTGGTGGGCGAGCTGCAGAAGCAGTCGGCAAGAAGCTCAAAAATCTGTCCCGTAGCAACCAGGTACTCTGTGTAACCCATCTCCCTCAGATCGCGACTTTCGCCGATCACCATTATCTGATCGAAAAAAGGGAATCGTCCGGGCGCACCCGCACCTCAGTACGGCTTATCAGCGGGCATGAGCGCACCGAGGAAATTGCGCGCATGCTGAGCGGCGCCAAGCTAACCGAGACTTCACGTAAACACGCTCAGCAAATGCTCAAGACCAACGCTTAGATCGCAACTTGCAATTAATTGTTTAGTTAGCTAAGATAGGTTAGCTAATATGGAAACCTTTACTATTCACAAGGCGAAGACTCAACTGTCGCGCCTCATTGAAAAAGCCTGTCGCGGGGAAGAGGTCGTAATTGCTCGTGGTTCCGAGCCAGTGGTCCGGCTTGTTCCAATCGCAGACAAACATGGGAGTCGGAAGCCTGGATCTCTCCGCGGAAAGCTACACGTGGGCCCCGAATTCTTCGAGCCACTGCCACCCGAAGAACTCGAGAGATGGCAATAGGGCCTGTGCGCCTGCTATTGGATACACACGCCCTACTTTGGTGGTTGAGTGACGATCCTGCGCTCCCACTGTCAGTCCGCAGAGTGATTGCCCGCGAAACGAACCACATTGTTGTAAGCGCTGCCACGGCTTGGGAAATCGCCACTAAAGTCCGTTTGGGAAAACTGGACAGTGCAACGGAGTTGGCGCACGATTTTACCGCCTATCTCGCACGTGAAAATTTTGAGAGCCTAAGCGTGTCCGTCGAGCACGGAATTCGCGCCGGGCTGCTGCCTGGGCCACACCAAGATCCTTTCGATCGCATGCTGATCGCACAGGCTCAGGCCGAAAGACTACCGATTGTGAGCAATGAAAAAGCTTTCGATAACTATGGCATTCGTCGCATATGGTGAGAGTTCCTCGCTGGCTTCTCCAAGCTTCGTTCCCATTCGCTGTCCCCATTCCCCAATCCATGCTAATCCTCGACGTTTCTATGGCTTACGTTGACCAAAATGGCACCTTCAGATAGTCTATTAGTAACTCCCAGCAGGGAAACGTGTACCCTAAAAGGCAGGCTATGACTGCGTTGGACGATGGCAAAACTTTGCTCTTGTTGAAGCCTCGCGGCTTCTGTGCTGGGGTGGTGCGGGCAATTGATATTGTCCGAATCGCCCTCGAGGCGTTTGGTCCTCCTATCTACGTTCGGAAGGAAATCGTTCACAATCGGTTCGTGGTGGAAGAGCTACAGGGCAAGGGCGCGATTTTTGTGGATAGCGTGGAAGAAGTGCCCAATGGCGAGCGCGTTATTTACAGCGCCCATGGAGTCTCTCCCGAGGTTCGGGAAGCCAGCGAGCATCGCAAACTGCGGGTGATCGATGCCACTTGTCCGCTGGTGACCAAGGTCCACGTGGAAGCCGTAAAGTTCGCCAAGGAAGGCTACTCGCTCATCCTGATCGGACACCGTGATCACGATGAAGTGATTGGCACCCTGGGCGAAGCGCCGATCGTTACCCAGGTCGTGGGTTCCCCAGAAGAAGTTGCGTCTCTCACTTTGCCCGACCCCACGCGGGTTGCGTATCTGACGCAGACTACCCTCAGCCTGGACGAAACCAGGGGCATCATCGCCGCCCTGCGGGAGCGCTTCCCCCACATTAAAGGACCCGCTGCGCAGGATATTTGCTATGCCACCGAGAACCGCCAGGTGGCGGTGAAGCAGGTTGCGTCGGACGCAGACCTGCTCTTGGTGGTGGGTTCGGACAACAGTTCGAATTCCAATCGCCTGGTCGAGGTGGCGCGCAATCTCGGTACCAGCTCACATCTGATCGACAGTTTCCAAAATATCAAGCCGGAATGGCTGGATGGAGTGAAGACCATTGCATTGACGGCAGGAGCCTCCGCGCCTGAGTGCCTGGTGGAAGAAGTAGTGGAGTTCCTTGGCACTCGAGGTTTTAAGAACGTGAAAGAAGTTGAAGTGATGCCGGAGAACGTCCGCTTCGGCCTGCCGCCCGAAATTGTCGAGGCAATCGCCAGCGCTCCGACAGCAGTGAGCGCGGAGTAAACGCCAGTTATGGACCACAACTCCTCCTCTTCGCCGTATGCGTCTGCTGTACCTCAGCTGCGTTTCGGCAAAATTGATGACCTGACCAGCCGGGTTGCCGCCGCCGTCGATGGTGCTCGCAAGTTCCTGTTTTCGGATCAGCATGAAGAGGGCTACTGGTGCGGCGAATTGGAAGCCGATAGCACACTGGAATCTGATTACATCCTTTTGCACACGCTGCTTGGTACGGGCGATCGCGAGCGATTCCAGAAAGCGGCGCGTTACATTCTGCAACATCAGAATGATGACGGCGGATGGGGTATTTATGCCGCCGGACCGTCGAATGTCAGCGCCTCTGTTAAGGCTTATTTCGGGTTGAAGCTGGCGGGATACAAGTTTGATCATCCTGCTATGGTTCGCGCGCGCGACAAGATCCTGGAGCTGGGCGGCGCGACCGAAGTCAACACTTTCACCAAGATCTATCTCTGCTTTTTTGGCCAATACGATTACGACGCCGTTCCCGCAATTCCGCCGGAGATCGTTCTTTTTCCCAACTGGTTTTGGTTCAATATCTACGAGATTTCTTCGTGGTCGCGCGCCATTCTGGTGCCGCTTTCCATTTGTTACGCCAAGAAGCCTTTCAAGAAAATTCCGGCTGAAATGGGTGTGGAAGAACTCTTCGTAGGTGGACGCGACAAGTCGCGCATGCACCTCCACTGGGACAAGAAGAAGATCTCGTGGCGTAATTTTTTCCTGTTCCTCGACCGTTTGACTCACTGGTTCGAGCGCGTCCACATCCGGCCTCTGCGTTCGATTGCTCTAAAAAGCGCTGAAAAATGGATGCTTCAGCGCTTCGAGATGAGTGATGGCCTGGGCGCCATCTTTCCCTCGATGATGAATTCGATTATCGCGCTGCGCTGCCTGGGCTATTCCGTGGACGATCCTCAGGTAATTCGCGCTCTCGATGAATTCGAGAAGCTGGGCATAGAAGAAGCCGACACATTCCGCGTCCAGCCCTGTAAGTCCCCTTTGTGGGATACGGCGTATGCCCTTTTCGCTCTCGGCGAGAGTGGAGTGCCCGCAAACGATCCCCGCATGGTCAAATGCGCCGATTGGATTCTGCAAAAGCAGGTTCGCAACCCAGGTGATTGGAAAGTAAAAAATAAAAAAGGAATACCCGGCGGCTGGTACTTCGAATTCAACAACGAGTTCTATCCTGACGTGGACGACAGCGCCATGGTCTGCCTGGCTTTGGCTCAGGTGGAACATCCCAATGGACGGTATCAGCGCGAGTCTGTACAGCGCGCAATTGATTGGATTCTTTCCATGCAGTGCCGCAATGGCGGCTGGGCTTCGTTCGACAAGAATAACGACCGCATGGTTTTCCAGTACGTTCCTTTCGCCGATCACAATGCCATGCTGGATCCTCCGACGGTCGACATCACGGGCCGCATTCTAGAAATGATGGCGACCTACGGTTACGACAAGAATCATCCTGCGGTGAAAAAGGCGATCAAGTTCATTCGGCAAGAGCAGGACGCGGATGGCTCCTGGTTTGGCCGCTGGGGCGTCAATTACATCTACGGGACCATGCAGGTGCTTCGCGGGCTGGAAGCGATTGGCGTGGACCATCACGAGCCTTACGTCCAGCAGGGCGCAGAGTGGCTGCGCATGGTGCAGAATGCGGACGGGGGTTGGGGCGAAACTTGTGGCTCCTACGACGATCCCAATACCAAGGGCGTGGGGCCGAGCACGCCGTCTCAGACCGCGTGGGCCGTCACCGGCTTGCTCGCCGCCAATGACACGCGCAGCGACTCCGTGGCGCGAGGAATTGCTTACTTACTGCGCACACAAAAGAAAGATGGATCGTGGGATGAACCCTACTTCACTGGAACAGGCTTCCCACGCGTCTTTTATTTGCGCTACCACATGTATCGGCAATATTTCCCGCTGATCGCGTTAACGACGTACGCAAAGGTCATGGCCGAAACGCAAGCTAGCGCCCGGGTAGCGCAAGCGGGGGAGTGATTTTTCAAGGTACTTAGCAATTAGTCACGGAACGGGAGAAAAATGGCAGTACCAATTTCGCAGATGTGGACGGTGGCAACTTACGTCCTGAAGCAGAAGCTCAAAGGACGCAAGCAGTACCCGCTCGTGCTCATGCTGGAACCCCTGTTCCGCTGCAATCTTGCCTGCGCCGGCTGCGGCAAGATTCAATATCCCAGCCATGTGTTGAAAATGCAGCTCACCCCGGAGGAATGCTTCCGCGCAGTCGAAGAATGTGGAACGCCAACCGTCGCCGTCCCGGGCGGAGAGCCGCTGCTGCACCCCCAGATCGGAGAGATTGTCGAAGGCCTGGTGGCCCGCAAGAAATACATTTATCTGTGCACGAATGCGCTCTTGCTTAAGCAGAAAATCGATCTCTTCAAGCCCAGCAAGTATTTGACGTTCTCGGTGCATATGGATGGCCAGCGCGAGCATCACGATTTTTCTGTGTGCCTGGAAGGCGGCTACGACAAAGCTATCGAAGGAATCAAAGAGGCGCTAGCTCGAGGCTTCCGCGTGACCACGAATACCACGCTTTTTGACGGCGCCGATCCCAAGAGCGTCCGTGCATTCTTCGACGAGATGATGCAATTGGGTGTCGAGGGCATGATGCTTTCGCCGGGCTATTCCTATGACAAGGCTCCCGACCAAAGCCACTTCCTGGGACGCGCCCGCACTCGCCGACTATTTCGTGCCATTCTTTCTAACCGCGATTCAGGTTGGCGCTTCAACATGTCCCCTCTATTTCTAGAATTTCTGATGGGCAAGCGCGACTATGCTTGCACGCCCTGGGGCATGCCCACCTTCAACGTGTTTGGCTGGCAGAAGCCCTGCTACTTACTCCAGGACGGCTACGCTGACACCTTTGCCGAGCTTCTGGCAACCACCGACTGGGAAAACTATGGCACGGAGTCAGGTAATCCCAAGTGCGCAAACTGCATGGTGCACAGCGGTTATGAAGCTTCTGCGGTAAACGATACTTTTGGTTCGCTGCGAGGCTTGTGGGGTACCGCCCGTGCCATGATTTCTAATCGTTACACCGACCCTTTTGCCAAAGAGTTGCTTGACGAACCGGTGCGCCCCGTTCATGCCTTCAATCCTCTGATTCAGATTGAGGATCACGCTGCGGAGGAAACAAGGGTTTGAGCGACAACGATTCTCCAGCAAGTCAGCCGCATTCTCCAGTGCCGGATCCTGATTCACTCGAAGTTGTTTCAGGCGCGTCCCACGAAAAACTTCAAGGCTGGATCCCGGAGCTTGCAACAGCTGAGGAACTTCGCTCCGCTCTGGAGCAGGCATTCGACTATCGCGGCGATGTACTGATTACTCGCAAAGACGGATCGAAAGTCGAAGGCTACATTTTCGATCGTCGCACTGGGAAAACGCTTGCGGATTCGTTTGTTCGTTTATTGCCCAAAGACGGTAGCGCCAGGATTTCTTTGCCTTATGCCGACATTGCCGCACTCGCATTTACCGGACGCGACATGGCTGCCGGAAATAGCTGGGAGGCGTGGGTCCGCCATTACTGGGAAAAGAAGTCGGCGGGAGAGAGCGACATTTCGCTCGAGCCGCAAAAACTTGGTTAGCGGGTCGTTCCTTGGCAGCCCGCGTTTATGAAGGCCTTTGTTACAGGTGCCACCGGATTTGTGGGTAGTCACGTCGCCCAGGTTCTTGCCGAGCAGGGAGCCGACCTCCGATTGCTCGTACGCACCGGCAGCGATCCAAAGAACATCCAGCAATTGAATGCGGATCGGGTCGTTGGCGACCTGTGTGATCCGGAGTCCATCGATCGAGCAATGGCAGGCTGCGATGTGGTGTTTCATGTGGCAGCCGATTACCGGCTGTGGGTTCGTGATCCTGCGCAGATGTACCGAGCGAATGTCGAAGGCACCCGAACAATCCTGCAAGCCGCTCGCAAGAATCGTGTGCGGCGCGTCGTTTACACATCTAGTGTTGCGACCATGGGATTCACAGTAAAGAACAATCCGGTCGACGAGAGTTCACCGGTATCGCTGGAGAATATGATCGGGCATTACAAGCGGTCGAAGTACATGGCCGAAGAGGTTGCGATCGCGGCCGGGCATGACGGAATCGACGTGGTCGTGGTAAATCCCAGTACGCCGGTCGGCGAGCAAGATATTAAGCCCACGCCTACGGGACGGATCGTGGTGGATTTTCTGAAGAA
>DATHJP010000511.1:0-6761 GCA_035489695.1 Terriglobales bacterium | reverse complement strand
CTACATTCTGCAGCACCCCAGCCGCGAAGCGGCAGCCGCCAATTGGAAATCCTTTCAAGACGATCCGGAGTGGAAAAGCGTCCGCGACAAATCCGAAGCGAACGGCAAGCTCGTCGAAAAAGTCGAGTCCACCTACCTCGTTCTGACCGACTTCTCCCCGCCGTTACGCGCGATTTAGGCTTCGGGCGCGTTGTGTTTATTTGCTTAAGTGCTTGCTGATGGCCTTGGTCATTTGGAACATGTCCAGTCTGGCTTTTCCAAAAACCGGTTTCAGCTTTTCGTCGGCTACGATTTCCCGCCGCTTTTTTGGATCCTGGAGTTTATGTTTCTTGATGTAGGCCCATACCTTCTTCGCGACCTGGGGTCGCGATATGGGGGCGGACGATCCCAAAATCTCAGCCAGTTGTGGTGACGGCTTCAAAGGTGCCTGAGCCATCTTCATAAAAGCAGAGTTTGTTTTCTTCTTAGGCATTACGCCTCCATTTTCTAATCGGCATATTGTAACCCGTAAGGGGACCGTCGGAGTGCCGATTAAAGGTGTAACCCACTTTGAAAACAGAAAAACAGAGTAGTAGAAGTTACCGGGCTTCGGGAACGCGTAACCGTGCCCATACTCTGATCACCACCCAAGCACTACCCAAGACACTCAAGAACCACAGCACATAAAACGCACCCGGCGTCCTATCAGTCGGCTTGTTGATTAGCAATCGTTGGACAATCTCGGCCGTCCCGACATGCCATAGAACAGCAGCTCTCGCGGGAGCGACCTGGCCAGTAGCACTCGAGTGGGAAATCAGTCCTGTGTAGTACGGGATCAGGAGAAAATATATCCCATACGCATCGAGTAGAAAGAATGCCGTTGTAAGAGTTGGAATTATCCACGCATGTGCCCCTCGCGGCAGGACCGACTGCAAACCGTAATACAACAACAACAGTTCTGGAACGATAAGGCAGTACATATACCAACCGGTGGAGGATGAAACTCCGACGCTGACGTACGTGAGCAGGATGTCGTAACCAAGCCCCAGCCCAAAAAAGCCGCAAAAACATAACAGAACTACGAGATGGCCTGTCGATGGGGCGAAGGACAGCCTCCCGTAATCTTTCTTTATAAAATGCTTATACAGACAGATCGACAACCCGAGGCCTGCGAATGCGAAGATGATTCCAAACAGCGCGTACCAGGGTTCGGGCACTCTCAAAAAGCTCCAGGCCCCGAACCAAATATGCGACAGCACAATCGATTTAATGCCGCTGATCCAATTGACGTGAAAGATTTGGCCCATCATTCCCAATGGAGAGCTGGAAACAATGGTTTCCCGGGCAAGACCGGACCACGAACCCGTTAAATGGTGCACGTGCCAGTACCAAGGGCCAGCAATAGCGAAGATTGAAAGAAGCCCAATGGCTGAAAATAAAAATAATTGCCGTCGCTCTCGCGGCCATTTCCAATAGCACCACAACATAATAGCCAGGACGGCAGGTAAGGCAGTCAAGAAGTATGCCTTGCTAAGCAGGCCTGAGCCTACGAGGCATCCCAGGAATGGCATCTTGCGGAACTGGCCGGGACCCTCTACCACTCGCACGGTTAAATAGATAATGCCGGTATAGACCAAAAGCGCCAGACACTCATTGCCCACCCGGGAGATGTCAATAAAAAGCTCCGGCATCATCGTTGCGAGACTGACAACGGCAAGCGCAATCGTGCTCTGGCCGGTGACTCGCTTAGCGACCAGGTAGCCAATAGGCACCGCAAACGATGCAACAACGATGCTCATTAGTCTGAGGATCAAGACTCTGGATTCCAAGCTGCGGTCCTGTACGAGGCGTAAAGGAATCGATGACAGAAAATAGTAAAGAGGTGGCTGCTGAGCTTCGTAGTTCAGTAGCGCCTCCGGGCTCGGCTGTTTCGCCCAGTCCGGTGGAATTTGATGAAATGATTTCTGCAGCTCTGCCCGTTGTTCTACGGTGAGTTTCCAAAAGTCCTCGTGCGTGTAGAGAGGTGGAGAAACTCCATGTAGCCGGAGCATCCACGGAAGTGGAAGAACATGGAAAGAGGCGCTTACCTCTCTGGATATCCGAGTCTTGAGAGACGGCGGTGTGCCGCTTGCCACCATGTACTGCAGGGACGCAAAGTGGTAGGGCTCGTCATATCCCTCCCAGATAGGAAGAATTGCAGCGTAGAAGGAACCTCGAAGTATAAAGACCAACCACAGGATAATCAGCGCACTCTTCGTGCTAGTTTTCATGAAACTTTTGCGTAAGGTTTTCGCTGAAGCGAAGGGCGGCACGCAGCGCGAACCTTCACCGTCCACATCTCGAACTTTATTTCATGGCCGTTTTGCGAGCGAATTGCTGTTCTCGTAATTGATCTTTCCCTTCTTCGATCAAATAAAACTTATCAGGCTCGACGTTGCGGAATAGTTGTCGCTGTCCGCTTGGCCATGTGACTTCGACGCTTTCCACTCGGCTAGTTTTCGCAAGTCCGAAATTGGCGCGCAGATCACTCTGCGATAGATAGCTGCCACCGCCAGCGATTTCGCGGATTTGCGAGAGCCCACCGGCTACAACTCGGATGCGCGCTCCCATCGCGTCGCGATTGCTCTTCGTCCCCACTAATTTGAAATTGAGGAAATGATTGCCATTGCCGCCGCTATTGTGCAGCAGTAGGGGCGGGTCTCCATTATTTGCGACGATGACGTCCATGTAGCCGTCGTTATCGAAATCGGCGAAGGCAACTCCGCGACCCACGTAGGGTGTTTCAAAACCACTGCCCGCCACCTTGGTAGTTTCTATGAACTTGCCATTGCCTTCGTTGTGGAAGAGCATATTGGTCTGCTTGTAGTGAATTTCAGGCGAGGCTTGCTCAACCTCCGGATAGACGTGTCCATTGGCGATAAATATGTCGAGCCAGCCATCGTTATCGTAGTCGAAAAAGCCTCCGCCAAAGCTCAGCACATCATGCGTGGGCCGGGTGATTCCAGCCTGATCGCTGACCTCAGCGAAAAATCCTGAGCCCTCGTTATGCCAAAGGTGATCGGAGGACCGCTGGAAGTCGGAAATGTAGAGATCGAGCCAGCCGTCGTTGTCATAATCCCCAAGCGAGATGCACATGGCGGCCATCACTCGTCCCTGGGCGGTGAGAGCCATGCCGCTGACAACTCCGATCTCTTTAAAAGTGCCGTTGCGCTCGTTGTGGTAGAGATAGGCATCGAGGCCATCGTTAGCCACGAACAGATCCGGCCAGCCGTCGTTGTCATAATCGGCGGCGCCGACGGAAAGATTCTTGCCTTCCGGCTGATAGATTTTCGCCGCAACCGTTACGTTGGTGAACGTGCCGTTGCCGTTGTTGTGATAGAGCGCGTCTGGACTGCCGCGATAAACGCTCGGGGCACAACTGCTAAGCACGCCCCCTAGGTTGCAATAACGTTTATCGCCAAGCGTCACGTAGCTGCCGACATAAAGGTCAAGACGCCCGTCGCGGTCATAATCGAAAAATGTCGCCCCTGAATGAAAAGCTCCGGACTCCGTACCCGCGACTCCGGCCTTGTCGGTAACGTCGGTGAAAGTTCCGTTGCCATTGTTGTGGTACAAAACGTTGCGTCCGTACTGCGTCACGAAAAGATCGGGAAAGCCGTCGTTGTCGTAGTCGCCCCAGACACAACCCAGGCCGTAACCCGTGCCGGGAACGCCGGCCTTGTCCGTGACATCAGTAAACGTGCCGTTCCCATTGTTGCGGTAAAGCGCGTTGCGCGCCGCGATGCCGCGATTATAGAGATCACGGCCATTGACGAAATAGATGTCCTGCCAGCCGTCGCCATCGAAATCAGCTACGCAGAGGCCTGGACCGAATTCTTCGCGGTTGATCGAGATACCATTATTGCCTTTGAAATGAGCGAATTTGATACCCGCCGACGATGTGACATTTGTGAACTGGATCGAGACGGCTGGCGCTACCTGAGCATGCATGGCCGGAAGGTAGCCGAAAGTGTTAGCCGTCGCTGCCAGCATCAACATTCGAATAAATAGCATGGTGACAGTTCTTGCATACCGGCTCGCACATTGGTTCGGATTTGGTAGAGTCCCGATTATGACGTTTCTTCTCTTGGTCATTTCTCAGGAATAGTATTGCACTGGCACGGAAAAATAGCGCAAGAACGAAGCGGAAGAATTTCGCGCTATTCACAGGGATTCACGAACTGGGAATTAGATGGTGTGGATTCGGAGAGAGAGTGGCCGGAAACTGGAAACGGAAAACCGGAAACTGCCCTTCAGAGCGGTTCGAGTCCGAGACCGTACTGCTCCTTGAGGTCATAAAAATTGCCGTGAACCGTCCCCTGTCCATTTGCAATCGTCAGCTTGCGCGCCCGAACATCTTCGACCCAGGAAGCCTTGGCAGCAGCCGCCCTGCGGTTGGCGATAATGCGCAAACGTTCTACTTCCGCTTCCTCACTCGACAGCACCGGGTTTATCCGACCGAAATCACCTGTGATTTGTGATTTGATCCGCTCGGATATGCTTCCGTTCTGCACCTTGATGTCGAACATTAATGCTGCCGCGCGAGTTGAAGTCAGGCCGAAATCCTTGCATAACGAAGTGGCGCTATTGAACAGACGCGTGGCGAATTGCACTTGAATGTCTTGAAAGAGCTGCTGCCTTCCGAGGGTTTTGAAATGACCTCTCCAAGGCTCGTTTACTGAGCGTTTTAAGTTTTGAACCGAACGAGCCCACTCCAGTTGCTTTGACTTCGGAGCGACGAGCATAGCGTTGAACTCCGCATAGTTCTGGCCAAAAACCGACTCCATGACATCGGGATGCATCGAGACAAGCTTCTGCAACAGAGGCTGCAGGGTACCCTGACCCAGATTCCATTGCAGAACTCCGAAACTTAATCCTTGTCCATCAAAATCACCTGAAAGACCGCTGAAACAATCGGGGAAAGAGCAATCAGTTTCAAATGATCCGGTCAAAGCCATGCACCGAAACTGAACAGACTCCCGGAGCACGGCTGGAGCGGGTATGGCCACATCCGGGAAAAGAGCGGCCCAGGTATTGTGACCAACCTGGCCGTCGACGGTTAGGCGGTGAGCCTTTTGAAACTGTCTGACCGCACTTTCGGTGCCGCCCCCAAAAATCCCATCCACTGGACCAAGATAGAAACCGTCAGACTTAAGCTGCGCTTGAATGCGCAGCACTTCCGGACCCTTGGCTCCAACTCGATAGGTAGGCACGTTGCCTTCGCGGCGGAAAAGTTTCGGTGAGGAACGAGCCTACACATTGGGAAGCAATCTCCCCGGGTCCGAGTATTCTTGTTCTGAAAACAGGACAGGTCCAGCAGCCGAGAGCCGCAGTCGTACTCGGAATAACTCAGCTTGATATACTTTCGGCGCAAGGAAAAATGAGCCCCATTGACGAGGTAAGACGATGCAAGAATGCACACATATGGATCAAATTCGAGATGTGAAGCCACATACGCGTGGCTGCGAAGAGTGCTTGAAAATGGGTGACACCTGGGTTCACCTGCGGTTATGTATGAGCTGCGGCCATGTCGGTTGTTGCGATTCCTCGAAGAACAAGCACGCGACCAAACACTTTCACTCAGCCAAGCACCCCATCATAAAGTCGAACGAACCAGGTGAAGACTGGGGTTGGTGCTACATCGATGAGGTAGAACTTGATCTCGCCTGAGTGGCCCTCACTTCCCTTCTCCGACTGGGAGAAGACCTGCGACACGCTCCACATGTGGACCCAAATCGTGGGCAAGACCCGTCTCGCTCTCACCCCGTTGCAAAATCATTGGTGGAATGTGACCCTCTACGTCACACCCCGCGGCTTGACTACGTCGCCCATTCCTTTCCGGCAGACGAGTTTTGAGGTCGAGTTCGACTTTGTCGGGCATCGACTCTCCGTTCGAACCAGCGAAGGACGGGGACACAGCATTCCGCTGTTTCCACGCTCGGTCGCGGATTTCTATCGCGAGTACATGGCTTGCCTGAGCTCGCTTGGAATCGAGGTGAGCATTCATCTCACACCAGACGAATTTGATGACAAGACTCCCTTCGATCAGGATCAGCATCATGCTTCATATGATGCGACGCAGGTAGAGAGTTTCCGGCGCATCCTAATCAATTGCGATCGAGTCTTCAAAGAATTCCGGTCACCATTTTTGGGCAAATGCAGTCCAGTGCATTTTTTCTGGGGCGGCTTCGATCTGGCGGTGACTCGTTTTTCTGGACGTCGCGCCGTCTTGCCAAAAGATGCGGACGCACTGACCCGCGAGGGTTATTCTCACGAATGCATCAGTTGTGGCTTTTGGCCGGGCGATCGGAGGTTCCCGCACCCAGCTTTCTATTCGTACACCGCGCCGAAACCTTCGGGACTGGAGAAAGAGTCCGTGCTCCCCGACGCGGGACATTGGGATACGCAACTGGGAGAATTTATTCTCAAGTACGACGACGTGCGGACCGCTCAGACGCCGGAGAAGCACATTCTCGACTTCTGCCAAACAACCTACGCAGCCGGAGCGAAGCTTGCCCAATGGGACCGCGACGCGCTCGAACGCAGAGAGTAGCGCTCAATTCATTTCATGAGCTGCGTAGGCTCAAGTCTCAGAACGCAAACGCTGTGCGACACATTCCCTGTGAGGTAGGGCAATGTTCGGCGCCATTGAAGCCGGTGGGACAAAGTTCGTCTGTGCCGTCGGAACCAATCCCGACGATCTGACGCTTACCCAGTTCCCCACCACATCGCCAGAGGCGACG
>DATHJP010000510.1:0-8532 GCA_035489695.1 Terriglobales bacterium | reverse complement strand
ATGAACTGGCCGCTGACCAGGCCGACGCGCACTGCGCCGATAGGGCCATTGAATGGAATATCAGAAATTGTTAGTGCGGCGGAGGCACCATTGATGCCAGCCACATCAGGATCGTTTTCAGTATCGGCGGAGAGAACGAATGCGATTCCCTGAGTTTCGCAGCGGAAGCCATCGGGAAACAAGGGGCGAACTGGTCGGTCAATCTGGCGACTGGTAAGGATTTCGCGCTCGCTGGGGCGTCCTTCACGCTTGATGAAGCCGCCGGGAATGCGTCCGCCAGCGTAGGTGTATTCGCGGTAGTCGACAGTCAACGGGAAGAAGTCAATTCCTTCACGAGGATCGGGGTTGGCGGTGGCGGTGGCGAGGACGACGTTATCGCCCATGCGCACTACGACTGCGCCATGAGCCTGCCTGGCTAATTTTCCGGTTTCAAATGAGATTCGTTTACCGCCGGCGAGATCAACAGTTACTTCATGCGTCATAATTCATATTCCTTCTGGGCAGGAGGAGAGGTCCTGGAGGGCCAGTAGAGAGTTTGGAGATGGCCGGAAACGCACCTCTGGAAGCTGCAAATTTCTTTCAGCACATGCTGAACGGGAGAAATTACTTGCGCAGCCCAAGCTTCTGAACGACGGTCTTGTAGCGTTCGGAATCGTATGTCTTGAGGTAATCCAGCAGGCGGCGTCGCTTGCTGACCAGCATGAGAAGACCGCGGCGTGAACCGTGATCTTTCTGGTGCGTTTTGAAGTGTTCCGTCAGGTGACCAATGCGCTCGCTTAACAGCGCGATTTGGACTTCTGGACTGCCCGTGTCGGTGGGATGCGTACCGTACTGGTCAATGAGGGACTTCTTCTGCTCTCTGGCTAACACTAAGCTGGTGCACTCCTGTCGTCAGTTTCGATTTTTTCTTTATAACTTCATTGAGGGTAACACGTTGCAAAGAGGGTGTAAAGTGAGATGGAGGCCTGTAATCAGCCCAACGGGAAGTCAGGATTTGACATCCAAGAGAATGCAGGAATTCACATTTTATGCTGGCGCACTGTCCAAAATGCGGGTTTGAAAATATAGCTCAGAACCGCTTTTGCGGAATGTGCGGTGCGCAGCTGACGGCGCCGGTTTCAGTTCCGGTTTCATCTCCGGCAATTCCAGCTGCTTCGGCAACTCCGTCATCAGCTACACAAGCTCCGCCGGTTCGTAAGGCGCCGCTGCCGCAAAGTCCGAGTCAAAGGTTGCGGACAGATGCGCCACAGGAAAGAACGCCCTCGATTTTGGGATTGGGGGATGAACCTTCGATCCGTCCGAGCGAGAGGGCTTCCAGTCAAAGCACGCGGACGAGTGCACCCCGCGAACGATCAGTGCCAGTGAGCGGTCCGTCGTTTCTGGGATTGGGCGACGAGCCGGCTCGTGATCTCGACTACCTTCTCGAAGATGAAGAACCGACTTCGGGACATAAGAGCATGTCGATATTTTTTCTGTTGCTGCTGGCTGCAGTTATCTACGCGGGCTGGCGTTGGCGGGCAGAAATCTATCCGCGGGCGACGGATGCGTTGCATCGTGTGGAAGCGATCATCGCGCCATCCACTTCTACGAATTCCTCATCGCAGACGCCAACCGAGCCACCGCCCGCATCAACAACAGATTCGCACACCATCACGCCACAAGATGAGCATTCCGCGACTGCACCGGAGAAAACCGACGCGGCGAAGCAGCCGCCAGCGGCAGAGACGCAAGCCTCATCTTCGACTGCTGCAGCCCCGTCAGCGCCAGCTTCGACTGCTGCAGCCTCGTCAGCGCCAGCTTCGACTCCTCCAGGTTCGAGCGAGCCCGCTTCGCAAACTAAGGCGGCGGGATCCGCGGAATCGAAATCGACTGACAGTTCCAATGCCCAAGAGTCAACAGCGAAACCAGACGAGGCGGAGTCTGAAACTGAAACTGCGCCGACGAAAAATAGCAAGCCGCGCGCGGCCATCCCCAAATCTCCAAAAAGGGATATTCAACCGGCAACTTCTTCCGACATCTCCGACGAGAAATTAGTTGCGGATGGAGAGAAGTATCTTTACGGCACCGGTGTTCCGGAGAATTGCGGCCGGGCGCAGAAGAGTCTGCAAACCGCCGCTCAACATTCGAACCCCAAAGCCCAAGCCATGCTGGGCACGATGTACTTTACTGGACATTGTGCCACCCGCGACCTCCCTACCGCGTACCGCTGGTTCGCCCGCGCCCTGCATGGAGATCCGGGAAACAGCCGCCTCCAGCAGGACCTCGAGATCCTGTGGAAGGCCATGACGCCGGACGAAAGACAGCTCGCTACGCGCCGGGAATAATCTCATCCTGAAGCTGACGGTCAGAGACCTTCATCAAATAAAATACAAACTGGTCTGTGATGGACACGGATAGGACGTGAACATGGACACACAGGCAGGTGAAGGCGCGGGCTCGCCGCCAGAGCAGGCACCTTCACTTTGGTTGCGCATAGGGTTCTGGGTCTGCATAGTGATTTCGGTCGCCGTGGTCGTTCGGCGAGTGATTGCTCTCGCTTATCCGCCACACTCTGCCCCGCCCCAGTTGGCCGCGCTCGATGCGGCATTCGCGTCGCACGCTACACTCACACTGGCGCACATTCTCCCTGCATTGGTTTTTGTCCTGGTATCGCCTTTTGTCGTTTTCCGAACCTCTGCTGACACGGTTTGGCCAGAGCGCCTGCTGTTCCCGCTCGGCGCGGTAGTCGGACTGACCGCTTACGCGATGAGCGTTTTTTCCGTGGGCGGATGGGTGGAGCGCTCAGCGGTTCTTTTCTTCAACACCCTTTTTCTGTTCTCGTTGTTCTGTGCCTACCGGTATGCGCTACGGGGCGAGTTGGTTCTGAAGCGGCGATGGATGATACGGGCAATCGCGATTCTTCTTGGAATCGCCACCACGCGGCCAGTGATGGGCATATTCTTTGCCACCAGCCGTCTGACACATCTTGAGCCAAAGCAGTTTTTCGGGATCGCGTTCTGGATTGGCTTCTCCATCAACACGTTGGTCGTCGAGCTCTGGTTTCGTGCCAGGGATCGTCAAGCTGGAAGGATGGCGCTGCATCCGGGGCGATGATCGCGGTCGAATTCGCGCGAGAGGTCTGCCGCAGCAGTTGAAAAAGTCAGTGCGCGACAACTTTCGGCTGCCGCGCACAAAAGTCTTAGGAACCCTCCTGAACTTTCGTGGACTGCATATGGGCGATTTTCCACTTTCCGCCCTGTTTCACCCACACTTGACCAATACGATATTTTCCGCTGATGTCTTTATCCTTAACCGTGCCTTTGATGTCGGCGGTGGCGGTCAACACGGCGGAGTTGCCGTAAACTCGCACCTTTTTGTCCGATACATCGATGGAGGAATATTTGACGTCTCCACTCTTCCGCATCTGGATGGCATCGGACTTTGACATGACGTTTCCCATGCCCCCGACCGCGGTGTAATCATCGGTGGTGCTGTTTTCCAGGAATGCGGCGTCGCCCTTGAGCGCGGCTTCTCTTCCTTCGTCCGAGAGTTTTTCAATCTGCTCCGCGACACTTCCACCTTTTTTGGCTTTTTCCTTGGGCGCCTTGTCTGCCGTCTGCGCCATTGCAGGCTGCAGCGCAAGCACCAGAACACCGGCCCAGAGTAGTAGCTGTTTCATTGAGACTCCTTGTCACGAATTAGCCTGTTGGCAGGCCGGCGCGCATCCTAGTCTGGAGATGCGGGGATGTCAAGCAGGCAGGCTGGTGCGTAGTGTCTCAGTTTGGTTTTTCTTCAATTGGTTTTGGTAACTCCCCAACCGTCCAACTTGCATTGCCCTGATAAGTGTCAGCGCCAAGACGAAACGCCCGTCCACACATGCGGCATTGGAAATCGTGAAAGATGGAGTCTCCCGGCATTGGCGTGTTGAACACATCCTGCAAAGGACAGCTGGCATGCACCAGAAAAAACGTTCCCTGATTAACGATCTCAATAAGTTGGCGAACAATATCCTGATACTCGCCGAAAGTACCGATATTTAACCTCTGTGAGAACCCGTCACATTTGGAGCATGAGGCCATTTGATTAGTTTGCGAGCAGTTCGATTTCCTCAAGCGACCAAACGTGATCGGAGAGACCAGCCGCCATCGCGGGTGTGATTCTCAGCGTTTTGTGGATGCGTCCGAAATTGTAGTGCGGCGCTGCTCTGCCGTTAGACGCGTTGCTCTAGCCTTCCCGCCCTTTAATCCGCCCACCCTCAGTTTTGGATGCATGGCGCTTCGACTCACTGATGGTATCCTCAGGTTCGCCAACAACGGCAATGTCGAATACCTGCCTGGCAAGTTCGCTCGGATCACGAGGACGTTTGGCCACGAAGCGAGTATGCCACAGGTTAGCGGCTAATTTGAAACTGAGACACTACCGGCTGGTGCGCTGGTTGTGAGTTTCTGCAGTCTGGTATTGCCATTTGTTCTGACGGTGGATTATTTCTTTGCCGCATCAGGGGGAGGCGTCCACAAGAAGCCGTGGCTGGCAAATCCTACGCTATCTGAAAACCAACCCGACACTACCCCGAGATTGTTGACTGAAACGGCCACTGTCTCAACTATATTGCCCGGAAAGTTAAGCGGCTGCGGTGCGCCGCCTTTTGGCAATACAAATCCCGATGTAGCGCTGGGCGCCCGATAGGAGCCGACAATTACCCCCGCATCATTGATTCCGTTTACTTGGTCCGGTTGGATCCTGAGGCGTTGAAATTTTCCTTCGTCCAAGATGAAGCCGATATTTGGATAATCGCCTGTAGTTGATCCATACCCTACGATCTGGCCGAGATTGTTAATTCCCGTCACAGATGTAGTAACCAGGCTTTTTTGTTGAATGACCTCGTAGACTCCGCCACTCAATACAAATCCCACGTTAAAATTTCGCTGCGGGAGCTCCACTCGAATGGTGCCTGCGATTGTTCCAGCGTTGTTAATGCTGAAGGGTTCGGTGAAGTTGTGTTCAGTCGGATACTTGAAGGTAGTGAATACCTTCGTATTGATGTCATATAAAAACCCACCCCTCGTAGAACCAACCGTCATACCGACGACTTGACCAAAATCGTTTATGGAGTAGGGCCACACCTCGTCGTTGCCGTTGCCAACTATGGGGGTGTAAACACCTTGACTTAATACGAACCCATAGACCGGACCTCCAAACCACGCAAAAAATCCAACCACATCCCCCGCCGTGTTTGTGCCGGTAACGAAGGTCGAGAATGCCCCCGGATAATCAATCTGCGTGTAGGTTCCCTGCGCCAGCGCCAGCGGCACACATGCGATCAGAAATGCGGCTAAGCGACAACCGGCCTTGCGAGGGTTTATCACGGCACACCTCCACCCAGAAAAGCCTAGTCATTGTGTGCTCGGAGTGACCACCAATCAAGACTAGATTAACTTCGGCAGGGACTTTCGGCTCCATACCATACTCTACTGGTCTATATGCTCATGCAGAATGGACTGTATTGACTGCTGATGCTAACCAGAGCACACTTCCAACCCTCACGCTTGTTGGCGCAGCGAATTTGAGATGAATCTGGCCACGACGAACGGGGGGGAGATTTATGCGACGACTGATTTTTCTGGTTTTGTTGATGATGGCATTGCCGATGGCTGCATTTGCCAGGCAAGTGGACGTGGGAAATAACGCAGGCACACTTACCGGCACCGACGCCGGGCTGACGGTCCCGGATTCCATCTTGACCTCGGTAAGAAATCTTTATGGTAGTGGATTAATCACGGGCAATCTGGGAACGGTAGCTTTTCAAACCGGCGCGCTCACCAGCGGAAGCTTGCAGACTGGCGGAACTTTCGCCGCCGGCGGAGCTTTTACGGTTACTGGTAACGGCAGCAATGGCGTTGCCAACGGACCGATTTTTACCGGCACGTTTTACGGTGACTCGACGTGGCAAATGTTCACCTTGCCGGACGGCACCCATAACTACAATCTGACCGGAATAGTGACCGGAATTGTGTACACAAAATATAAGCAGTACAACGCGAAGGGCGTCACCTTTCAGTTGACGGTCAATACTGGAACTGGTTTCTTCAACGGATCGATCCCGCTCTCCAGCGGCAATCTGAATATTCTGTGCAGTCCTGGTTATTAATGATAGACAGCAATAGTTAAGCCGGACCATTTCTGGCCCGGCTTTTTTTATGATGGGAGACTCGAACTGATAGTTCAGTAGCCAGTGAATAGATTTACGGTGTGAACTGATAGACGGCACCTTCGTTGTCGTCCCCTCCGTGAACAGTTGCACCGAAGAAAGTCCCCGGGGGGCCGGCCACCATCCCGTTATAAGCAAAGCCTGCGTCGGGAACACCCTGGAAGCGGTAGACAACGCTTTCCTTCCATACTCCGCCGGCACGAGCCATCTTGAAGATGACACCGCAACTGCATCCTGCGCCGCCTTCACTGGTGGTGCCATACATATTGCCAGCGGCGTCCGAAACCAGGTTGCTGATTGAACCATTGCCGTCACTTCCACCTTTGAAGCTGTAGAGAACCCTTTCTCTCCATTTCCCATCGGGACCAAGAGACAACTGATAAACGGAGCCCAAGTCATTTGCCCCGTCGTAGTAAGTAGTGCCGTAGAGATTACCGGCAGCGTCGAAATTCAAAGCGCCGTAAGGAAATCCTGCGTCGGGTTGGCCCTTGAAAGCGTAAAGCGTTTTGAACTTAAATTTCCCATCTTGCGTGGGACTGAGTTTGAAAGCAGTTCCCTTTCCATTGAAGCCGCCCGTGGTGGCCACACCGTAGAGGTTACCCGCGCTATCCAGAAGCAGCCGGCCAGCCGAGCCTGACGAGCCGTCATTACCGCCAGTGAAGTTATGGATGACCACCAGCTTCCAACTTCCGTCGGGCTGAGGTTTGACCTGATAGATGACGCCGAGGCCGGATGCTCCTCCGACTGCGGTCATGCCGTAAAGATTTCCTGCCGTGTCCAGAGTCAGCCCATTACCGGGACCGTAGCCATCGCGGCCCCTGAAATTATGAATCACGGTTTGGGTCCATGTGCCGCCGTTGTTGGTCAGCTTATAAACGACACCGCAACCAGACTCCACGCAAGTGCCGCCCGTCCCGCCGACGACAGCTGTGCCGTAGAGATTGCCCTGGGCATCGAGGGTGACACCCTTGTAGGGCTCTCCTCCGTCTGCGCCACCGGTGAAGCTGTATAGGACGGTGTGCGTCCAACTATTGCCTGAAGGCGACAGTTCGAAAACTGTGCCGCTTCCGAAATCACCGCCCAGCACCGACGTGCCATAAAGATTGCCGGCGTTGTCCATGATCAAATCACTGTCGGTGTACTCGCCATCTTCGTCCCCGGCAAAACTGTAGATCACCTGTGTGGAACTGGCGGCCCTGGCGCTGGGCGCGAACGCAGCAGCCACAGCGAATATGGCTAGAAGACCGCACATCAAATAAACGAATCGTCTGTTCTCCATTTGCCCTCCATGAACCTTGTGGCGTGGACGCACTATGGTTTCAGTATTCCTTAGCGGGTTGAAACTATAGCACCGAAATAGCCCGAAAGCACGCGTCCAGTGCGGTAAAGCGGTCGTTGGGACTTGGTCCTTGGTCGTTCTCCTTGGTCGTTCGCTAACCAACAAGACCAACGGCCAACGACGAACGACCAACGACTGCTTTCAAGCTTCTTCCTGCTCTTGCAATCGGGCGATCACACTTAGATCTTCGAGCGTGGTGGTATCGCCTTTCACTTCGCCGCTGTTGGCCAACTCGCGCAGCAGGCGGCGCATGATTTTGCCGCTTCGCGTTTTGGGCAGCGAATCAGTAAAACGAATGTCATCGGGCCGCGCGAGTGCGCCGATTTCTTTCGAAACCCAGCGGCGGAGCTCTTCCTTCAACTCGGGAGTCGGCTTCCTTCCCTGCTCCAGGGTTACGAACGCGGAGATTGCCTGGCCTTTCAATTCGTCCGGACGGCCCACCACGGCAGCTTCCGCGACCGCTTCGTGCGCAACCAGCGCGGACTCAACTTCCATGGTGCTCAAACGATGACCGGAGACATTGATGACATCGTCGACGCGTCCCATGATCCAGAAATATCCGTCTTTATCTTTGCGGGCGCCGTCGCCGGTGAAGTACACCCCAGGAATCTGCGACCAGTATTGCTTCACGTAGCGGTCGGGATCGCCATAGATCGTGCGCAGCATTCCCGGCCATGGCTGTTTAAGGATCAGAAAACCGCCGGAGCCGAGCGGGACGAGCTTCCCGTCCATGGTCACGACTTCCGGAACGATACCGGGGAAGGGTCGTGTGGCCGAGCCGGGCTTGGCAGCAATTGCACCGGGCAGCGGAGTGATCATGATTTGTCCGGTCTCGGTTTGCCACCACGTATCGACGATAGGGCAGCGGTTGTGGCCGATGACTTCGCGATACCACATCCAAGCTTCTGGATTGATCGGTTCGCCGACGGTGCCTAGCAAACGCAGACTATCGAGCTTGTGTTTCTTCGGCCACTCGTCGCCCCATTTGATGAATGTGCGAATGGCG
>DATHJP010000509.1:0-33774 GCA_035489695.1 Terriglobales bacterium | reverse complement strand
GCCCCATTGCGGGCCGGATCGCCGTTACGAATTCCTGCCATGGCGATGACCATTCCACCAGAAGTTTGGGTGCGTCCTTCACTCCGTGCTTGCCTCCCGGCCCAAAACAATCTCGATCTCATCTCCAATCGAAGTACCCGTGGTGTGCAAAATGTTGCGGGGTAGCTCGATTACCGAGGCTGCTTGCATGCGCAGGGCAGCGACTCGCCAGGGCTTCAGATCTTGTTCCAAGTGAACCACAGTCTTCTCCTCATCCAGGTAAACCACATCAATCGGGAAGCGCATGGCGAAGGTGTGGACTCCCCTTGACGGAACGATCCACAAGCCTTGTCCAGTATGGAAACTGTCAGCTTCGGTACACATCAGGCCGCGAAGACGTGTCCAATGAGTTGCGGCAATCGACAACTGGGTGGCGAGATAAGCCCGGCGTGTCCGATTAAAGGCATATCCGGTGGAGCCCGGTTCCGGCATCACAACTCCCTGGTTCGGCCCTGTAACATCTGATGCTGTAGCAATTGATTTACCGTCCCATCTGTGGCAGCAGGGTTCTGATTAACTGGATTACCGCCGGACCCAATGTGACAAAGATGATAGACGGCAGAACAAAAATTACCAAGGGAATAACCATCTTAATTGTGGTCTTCGCTGCCTGCTCTTCCGCTCTTTGGCGGCGTTCGGTGCGCAGCGAATCCGAATGCACACGAAGCGCCTGGGCAACGCTGGTACCGAAGCGGTCGGTTTGCACCAGAGTGCCCACCAGGGCGCGGACATCGTCCACTCCGGTCCGTTCCGACAGGTTACGCAGCGCCTCGACTCTCGGTTTCCCGGCTCGCATCTCGAGGTTCACCAGGTGAAACTCATCACTAAGATCGGGATGAGCATGATGCAGATCCTCGCCCACCCGCATCATGGCCTGATCCAACGCTAACCCGGCTTCGACGCAGATGACTGTCAGGTCCAATGCATCGGGCAGAGCCAGGGTGATGCGCCTCTGGCGATCCCGGATCATGCGCTTCAAGACGAATCGTGGCAGAAAGAAACAAAAGGCCGTAACGCTCACCATCAGGATCACAGAATCAAATCCGGTGGCTGCAATCACGGCAATCAATCCGATGAGTGCCAGCAACACCCGGCTGCCGACATACATAGTGAGGTGACGCGCATCGCGATAACCAGCTTGAATAAGCCATGCCCGAGTTCTGGAGACTTCCGAGGGCGACAACGGCAGAGCGCGGCTCAAAGGATCGAGTGCCTGTTCCAATCGCTCTTTGAATGCCGGCTTCTCTTGCGGTTCAGCTTTCTGCCATCCCAACGCGCGCAAACGCGAGCCCAATACTGAAGACGGCGCATAGGCGGCAGCCCCGAAAGAAAATACCGCCAGGGCGACGGTCAAGAACAATACGATTGCCAGCAGCAGTGCCATGTTTTTAGACCTGAATCCGAATGATTCTTCGGATGATGAAATATCCCACGGTTTGCAGCGTCAGGCCTGCGACGATCAGGGTGTGGCCGATGGGATCTGCAAACAGAGGCCGAATGAAGGTGGGATTCATAAGCAACATCGTGACCACGATAATTGGCGGCAATCCCATCAACAACATCATGGTAAGCCGGCCTTGTGCCGTATAAACGCGGACCTGCCGCATGATCTTGAAACGTTCCCGGATCAGATAAGACAAGTTATCCAGAATTTCGGCAAGGTTGCCGCCGGTTTCCCGCTGCAACATCACGGCAGTCACGAAGAACTTAACATCCACCAGAGGCACGCGCTCGGTCAGATTCAGCAATGCATCGCGGACTGGCAAGCCGAATTTTTGCTCCTCAAACAGCTTGCGAAACTCGGAAGAGATGGGTTCCGAAATCTCATTCGAGATCAATTCAAGCGCGGTGGTGAAGGCGTGTCCGGCGCGCACCGCACGGGCCAACGTATCGATGGCTTCGGGGAACAACTCCTCGAATTTCTGAAATCGCCGGGTGCGCCGGAAGGAAGCATACGAATACGGCAACAAGGCGCCAATAATCATTCCCAGCCAGGCAAACTGGGGAAATGGACTTAGGATCAATACAACCAGCGCTAGCCCCACTCCGCTGAGCACACACAGCATCAGAATGGTGCCCGCGCGAATCTTCAGGTCCGCCTGAGAGAGGAGTGTCTGCAGATTTGCAATTCTGCCCGAGCGACGCAACAGGCTGTCGAGTGCCGGGATCTCACTCAACATTTCGTCGCGCAGCAATGCCAGTTCTTCGCTGGGTTTGCGTTCGGCGGCCTTCTGCACGCTGGCCAATCGATCACGCAGCAGGCGGGCGCGCGCGCTGCGCTGATCTAGCAGGGAACCAATTGTAAACACTGCCAGGGAGACAACCACGAATACGGCTATGGCGATCATGGTCAACATACAGGTTGGAGCAAAAGCTTCATTTCTGCTTAAACTTCCATCCGAGATTCGAATAACGCAGGACGCAGTCGGCAGCCAGCGGTCGCCAGTCGATCGGCAAACTTGGGACGGATTCCGGTGGCATGGAAAGTTCCACGCACTTTGCCGCTCTCATCAATTCCGATCCGTTCGAATACGAAAATATCCTGCATGGAGATGACTTCGCCTTCTACTCCCGTGACTTCACAAATCGCGATCACCTTTCGTGAGCCATCGGAAAGACGCGCGATTTGTACCACGGTGTGAATGGCCGAAGCGATCTGATGCCGGACCGCCCGCTCCGGAATATTCAAATTGGCCATGGAGAACATGCTCTCGATGCGGGCCAGCGCGTCTCGCTGCGAGTTGGCGTGGACGGTAGTCAAGGAGCCTTCGTGGCCGGTGTTCATCGCCTGCAACATGTCGAAAGCTTCTTCGCCCCGCACCTCGCCCACCACGATGCGGTCGGGACGCATACGCAGACTGTTGATGACCAGTTGGCGCTGCCTCACCGCTCCCTTGCCTTCGATGTTGGGCGGCCTGGTTTCCAGCCTTACCACGTGCTCCTGTTTCAATTGCAATTCCGCGGCATCCTCGATGGTCACGACGCGCTCATTATTCGGAATGTAACCCGAGAGGACGTTCAGCAGCGTGGTCTTACCAGCGCCGGTTCCTCCCGAGATCAGAATATTCAGCCGGCCCTTGACCATGGTCGAGAGCAGCTCCAGCATGGGTTCCGTGAGAGTCTTGTTCTCGATCATGTTGCGCGCCGTGACTGGGTCGCGGCCGAAGCGCCGGATAGAGAGACATGGACCATCAATGGCCAGCGGGGGAATGATAGCGTTAACACGCGAGCCATCTGCCAGACGCGCATCCACCATCGGAGACGATTCATCCACGCGCCGGCCTACACGTGAGACGATGCGGTCGATGATCTGCATGAGGTGCTGGTCATCCTTGAAACTCAGGCCAGTGGTCTCCAGTTTGCCGCCCCGCTCCACGTACACACGGTTATAGCGGTTTACCAGGATGTCGGAGATGCTGGGATCCTTGAGTAACGGCTCCAGCGGACCCAATCCAAAGATTTCATCCAGGATCTCGCGGGCCAGCCGCTCGCGTTCGGCGAAGCTCAGGGGCACGGCCTCGCTGTTGACCGTGTTGCGAATCAGCACCAGTACTTCTTCGCGGGCGGCATCGCCCGGTGTCCGACCCAGCTTCTCCAGATCAAGGCGATCCAGAATCTTGCGATGGAGATCGGCTTTTACCTGCTGATATTCGCTTCTTTCGAAGGTCTGCAAATTCGCCATAGTTATGTCTGACTAAAAACCTAAACTGTCTTGAACAACGACCACGCAGTGCGCTTCACATCCGCGTCATTTTCAGTGAGACGAGCCGCAAGACTAGTAAAAGAACGCGCAATGTCGGTATGATTTTGCTGCATCAACGGAATTCCGCGGTCAATAGCAATGGAAACCGCGAAATACTGGTTGGGTATCTTCCACAGCAGCTTCACTCCGGCAGCAGCTTCAGCGTCGGCTTCGCTGAAACCCGGGATCTTGCGAAAACGATTAAGG
The DNA here is from genome assembly GCA_035489695.1 of Terriglobales bacterium. Taxonomy (GTDB): domain Bacteria; phylum Acidobacteriota; class Terriglobia; order Terriglobales; family Acidobacteriaceae; genus 40CM-3-55-5. The sequence continues at coordinate 29,786 of DATHJP010000509.1, read as the reverse complement.
ACAAGTTGCACGCGCTCGCGGCCGCCAGTTTCTCCTAGATACTGCTGGACTCGCGCCGCGCTCCACAGCGAAGCCACATCGGCATGAGTTACCAGCAACACGATTTCGGAGAGATTCGACACCAGCCGCGTCGTTCCATCCATGCGTGAAGATGCATCTACCACCACATAACGGAAATGGCTCACCAGCATGTCGAATAGCCGGGCGAATTCCGCGGTTGAAGGTTCCACACCCAGCGGGGTATTCGCTCCGGCCAGCAATTGCAGGCCACCGCTGTGCCGGGTCATAAAGCTTTCCAGCAATGAGCTGTCGAGACGGTGAAGGTTCCGGATAGCATCGGCTACGCTGAACAGGGGCTTTAGATTCATGTGCAGCGCTGCGTGCCCGAGTTGCGCTATGTCCACCAGCGCGACATTGCCATGGGCGGACTGCAAGGCCAGGGCGAGGTTCACGGCGATGGTGGTGGCGCCGCTGCCTCCCTTGGCATTCACGATTGTAAAGACCTTGCCGCGCGCTCCTTCGCGATGCACTTTTCGCTGCGCGGTCGCCAGTCGGACAAAAGCTTCCAGAAGATCCGTGGTGGTGGTAGGCCGTTCAATAAACTCGCGCGCTCCCGACCGCATAGCGTTCACAATCACCTGCGGCTGAGACATACTGCCGATGGCAAACAACGCAGAGTCGGGCAGTTCCTGATGAAGTAATTCGATGGCCCGCAGAGCAAGTGCCGGGTTGTCAACAGGAATGTCCACCAGAATCACTTCGGGACTCGCCGCCTGAATCCTGCGCACCACGGGATCCGTGGCAGCGACCGGATAGCTGGGACAGGTGTGGACGGCCCGGGCTACGCTGGTGCCGTCCACGAGAACCTGCAGCACGGCACGCTGTTCGCTGTCGGACGCCACGATCACTACGGAAAGTTCGGGCATGATCCTGCTTGGGGCCCCCTACTGCTTTCTTACTCTAACTGACTGCCGGAGTTGCTCGCTTGCACAGCTGCTTCTTCTATTTGCCGCTGCCCGACGGCTTTGCTCCATCGAATTTGTTCTTATCCAAAAACGGTTTCGGATTCGCGGGTGTCGCCGGCGGCTGAGCGCTGGGCGAGATGCGGCGCACCGTGCACAGGACCATCAACTCGGCATTGCTCTTGGTCGTGCTCTTACTCTTGAAAAAATTGCCCAAAATTGGAATGTCGCCCAGCCCTGGAATCTTGTTGTAGATGTTGGTGACACGATTGTCCATCAGACCCGCGATGACGAAGCTCTGGCCGTCCTGCAATTCAAATTCAGTGTCCGCCCGCCGCGTGCTTAGCGCGGGCACATTGAAGCCGGAAATGGTAAGCCCATTGGCGAAATCCAGGGTGCTGACTTCGGGAACTACCTTCAAATGTATGTTGCCGCTCGGCATAATCACCGGAGTGAACTTCAGGCGCACTCCGAATTCTCTGAATTGAATGGTTATCGCGTTGACTCCATTGCCAGGTTGAACCGTTGGGAAAGGAAACTCACCTCCGGCCAGAAAACTTGCTTCCTTGCCGTTGACCGCGATCAGGTTGGGCTCGGCCAATATCTGGAGCAGGTTCTTCTGTTGCATCGCTTTAATGACTGCGCCAATGTTGACGTCGGTGCGGGTCACAAAGACATTGAGAAAGTCGCTGATATTTACCGTGGGCGGCGTTGTGGTGTTGGACGGCGGGCGAGTCGTAGTGATGCTGCCAAATTGCCCCGTCTGGGTTTGTGCAATAGTGTTCCCCAGTCCCGGGGCAAAGAGATTGATCCCAAGCTGAGTGACCGCAGTGCGGTCCACTTCCGCGAACTTTACCTCAAGCAGGACTTCCTGCGCACCCACTGGGCCAAAGGTCAGCACGTTCACTACATTTTTGGAATAAGCATCGGCGATCATTCCGGCGCGCTTGGCTACGTCTTCCGTGGACACGTGCCCGGAGAGCACAATGGCGGAGCGGGAAGGCGTGACGGCGATTTGCTCATCCGGGAAAACCCGTTTCTCTTCTTCCGCGGCGGCGCTGACGTCCACATCCACACGCAGGTCGAAGCTGCGCGAACGTTCCAACTCGTCCCAGATCAACAAGGAAACCTCGCCAGGGGCGCGGCCATGGATCAGGATCTGAGTGGGAGCTACTACCAGCGGATCCGCGATTGTCGCGTCGGTTACGGAAACCCGTTTGATTCTTTCCGTGGTGTTGATCAGCACCGACTTCCCGACCATCACCCGCAATGGCGCGGCACTTTGATTCTCAGGCTGTGCCGGAGTTGCGGCGATAGGAGCCTGAGCCGGCGGTTGCTGCGGCGCAGGTTGCACGGTGGGGGCTTGGCTCGAAGGTGGTTGTTCCTGGGATCCGGCAACGCTCGCCGAGCCCACAAGCAAGACCGCCAATGTCTTCAGCACCAGGGTACGAGCTTTCATTTTCCCGTCCTCCGGGGTGCGGGAGCAAATCAACATATTCTCTGACCTCGGAAGTTTCAAGGGAAGCTCAGAACTTTTGCACGTCTGTTTTGTTGCCGCGGATTACCTCGACCGTATAAAAAGTGGGCGCCGGAGGCATTTCGACCGTCTTCCGCTTTGGCCTTTCACGGACAACCGGCGTGATAGCGGAAATGTTCTTATACAGGCTGTTGCTCTTCACCGTTGGCAAATCCTGCTGCTTGGTGTCCACGGGATTGCGCAGCGCCAACTGAATGCGTCCTTGCGTGCTGGCCAGGGTAAGCTTCTGCGCGTCATCGGGTGAAACCAGCAAAGTGATGACTGGGGTCATCTGCGGATCGCCGGCCGAGTTGCGTTCCAGCCGCTGGCCGGTGGCAATCACGGCTACGTTCTCCAATACCGTAGTCGTTTGCTGCTCGCTTGCGCCTGACGGATTTCCTGTCAGCAAAACATCTACTCGTGTGCCCGGCAAAACGAAACCCGCTACCGAGACTACTTCATTCACCCGTACCGAAACTGCGCGCATTCCAGGCGGAATCAGCGAGGGCAGACCGTAACCCGCATTCTCACCCGCCAGCTTGAGGGGGAGAACAAATTCTCCCTTGGCAATTGGCAGCACCACTCCGCGGCCTACGACAGAAGATTTCTGATGAAAGCAGCTCGGCGGCAGATCGCCGGACGGGAAACGAACCACCTTCACATCTTTGTCCTCGATTTTGGCCCCCACCGAGATGTCGGCGGTTGCGATTACAACATCTACGCCCGGCGCGTTGTTGCCACCCGCCCTTGACTGCAAATTGCGGTAAACGCCGAAGCTGACAAATGCGCCCAGTGCCAGGGCGACCACTCCAATTAATAAAAGCCTGCTGCGATTCATTGCTACTCCTCGGAATCTAGATCAGCGCCCCCGGGGGCGCGAAAAGGGACAGCGAGACCTGCAAATGGTGACCGGTGCGCGAGCCCTCGATTTCAGATTAGGGCGAAGCTGCCAGCGGCGCGTGCTGGTTTCGGACAACAAAAATTGCCCTTCTCCAAAACGCCCCGGCCTCGCTACTGAATCGCACTGGCGACGGAAGAGAATACATTGTTGGCACTGGATCCGATAAGCCGGATCGTGCCTACGACGATCACCAGGATCACTGCCAGCATGACAGCGTATTCTGCAATATCCTGTCCTTCGTCTTCCCACCACAGTCGGTAAAGAATCTTTTTCACCCTAAATCCTTCTCCCAGAAATCGGGCATAGTAGTCCTGCCCGATCTTGTGCAATTTTGTGCGCACTTGCGAACCGGCAACACGATTTTCTTCTGTTTTCTGAATCAATGACTTGCGAAAGGGAAAGGAGACATTCTCAAATCCCCCGCCAATAATACCCGACACGTCCCCGGTCGAGGGACAAATTCTTGCACATTCTTTCCCGGATACCGCCCTGATACTTTTAGGAAAGGGGTGAGAGCTTCGGTGCAGAAGGATGCTGCCGATTTCAGAACGCCTCGGCAAGGGAAGATCCGCCACTTCATGCCCGGGAAATGCGGCAACGCATTGGCTTTCGAAAAAAGCTACTTACTGAACGGCACTGGCTACGGAAGAAAATACGTTGCCTGCGTTGGAGCCGATAAGCCTAATCGTTCCCACAGCAATGGCCAGGATCACCGCTAACATGATGGCATACTCCGCGATGTCTTGCCCCGATTCCGCCCGCCACAATTTGTGCACTACTCCCATTGTTTTCATCCTCGTAATAGCAAAGAGATTACTTAGGGGAGAATTGCACAACGGTTCGGCCAATATCCAACTTGATCGTTCTAGCCGACCTTAGACATGCCGCTTATGATACCTCAGGGGCTCGAGCGAAGCGAGATATATTCTGCAAGCCTAGCGCTACCAAGAGCTTAGCGGAGGCCCGTGTCCGGTTCCCTGGCCAAGAGGACGGCCTGCGAATCGGCATAAATCTGCTTCCAGCCGGCCTGGGACCGCAGCGCACTTATCAGAGGTGCATCGGGAGGCAGGATTACCGTACGGATTTGCCATCGCTGTATCGGACCCTTCCAACCCCCGGTAAGATGGTAAGTGGCATAGAAATCATCCACAAAGGAATCACCGTAAACGTCGGCGCGCCCATCAATAAAAACGCGATATTGGGGATACAGTTTCCAGATGAGATAGCCACCCCAGTTGTAGTCGTTAAATATCGGACCCGGTGGTCGCTCCCTTGCCATAAAGGAGACCGCTGCCGCCGGAAAGTGCTGGGTTTCGGTTTCTGCCTGCTGCCTTATGACGGTTCGAACCCTTGCGAACGTGAAGACCACAAGGGCCGCCAATATAATCGCGTTCACCAGCATTCGGCGCGACCCGAGAGGACTTGTTCGCGAGCCGAACCATGAGGCTGCGCTATGTTCTTCCAGCCAGGATTGTGTTGATCCGCTGAGGATGGGCACGGCGACGAGGACATAGATCGGTATATGACGCGCCGAACGCAATGCCAGCCACATCGTCGCTGAAAGCAAAAGAAGTTCTCTCGCGCGCAGCCGGCGCGAGGAGATTCCCAGTGCGACCAAAGTCGCCAGGATCATGCAGAGAAAAGACAATTCTTTGGCTTGATGAAAATTCGGCGAGAACCATTCGTCGATATAAGTTTGCATGGCCCTGGATCGGAGGGTTTCCAGGGGATACCAGTACATACGCATCCCATTCGGATTCAGAGGTACCACCGCCAGGCATGCGACCAAAGTCAATGCCAACCTTCGCAGACTGGAAGCCGTCCGAGTCCAGTCCTCGGAACCAAACGCCACTTCTAAGGCGTCACCAATTAGAAACGCGACGATCAGACCAATTCCAACAAAGTATCCTCCGTGTAGATTTACCCAAAGCAGCGTGAGCGGCGCCGTCGACCACAGCATGCCCGGATGTTTGTCAGAACGCTCCAGTATCAGCAGAAAGAGACTTGCCAATAGCAGCGAGAACATTTGTGGACGTACTCCCAAAATAGGAGCCGAAGCCGCGGCACCCCATACTACAAATATCCCGGCAACATAAGGACGTCCCGAACTTCGCAGATAAACGAGCAAGGAACTCACGGCAATGATTGCTGCGAATCCGATAATCAATCCTCCCCATCCTGCCAGCCGATACACACCATACATCGCAACCTGGGAGAGCCACTCGTGGTTGATCCATGGCTGTCCGGCACGAGTAAAAGAGTAGGGATCTGAGTGAAACACTTGGTGATTGTGGGTGATCAATTGACCGGTGCGCAGGTGCCACCACACATCGGGATCGGCCACGCCGCGTGCCGCCATCGCGAACAAGCCGAGAGCGAGAATGACGACAAAAATTCGGCGCGCTTCGAGCACTGAATTCACCGTGCTGGATGATACCGCAGCCTGAACACAAGGTAGAATCGGCTGGCCCAAAGATTGGATTCATGAAGCCAGAGAAATACAAAAAGCTTCTGCTGCTTCTCTTGGCGGGAATGTTTTCCCTGCATATCGCCGTGGCTTGGCGTTCGCGGGACTTGGTTCGCAAAGGTTACCCGGATTTCACAGCTCTCTACTCGGCAGGAAAAATTGTGCGGGAAGGTCTGGGCAAGCAGTTATATGACACTCAGACACAATTTCGTATCCAGCAGGAATTTGCCGCCGGAGTCAGCATTCGGCAGGGCCCTCTGCCTTACATTCATCCGCCTTGGGAAGCCCTTGTCCTTGTGCCCTTCACATGGTTTTCGTACCCAGTGGCCTTGCTGCTGTGGGATGCTGTGAATGTGCTGATTCTCCTATCACTTCCGTTTCTACTTCGGAATCTGTTGCCCCGACTCAAGCAAATCTCTTTCCTGTTTTGGCCATTCGTCTCCTTGGCTTTTTACCCTATTTTTTTTGATTTATTGCAGGGGCAGGATATTCTTCCGCTCCTATTGTTTTTTACTCTCGCTTTCGTATCTCTAAAGCAGAACAATGACTTGACTGCGGGTTGCTGGCTGGGGCTTGGGCTATTCCGCTTTCACTTGGTGTTGCCTGTGGTGTTCATCCTGTTGCTGCACAAAAGACTGAAAGCTCTGCTCGGATTTGTATTAGTTGCCTTCGTTCTGGTGCTGGTTTCGATTGCGATAGTGGGCTGGAACGGGGCGTTGAGCTATCCAGGATTCGTGTGGCACATCGAGACCGTGATGGGACACGGAGCGATCGTTCCGATAGACATGCCGAATCTGCGCGGTCTGTTCCACACTTTTCTCGCCGCCCGCGGTTCGAAACTGGTTATTCAACTCATTGTGGGAGTCTTGTCGGTTGCTTTGTTGTTCTTCGCATCCGCGAAGTGGCAATCTGCGAAAGAGGGAACAGCCTTCGATCTGGGATTCTCTTTGGTGGTGGTCAGCACGATTCTGGTGAGTTATCACGCCAATACCTACGACCTGGCTCTGTTGTTTTTGCCGGTCATGCTGCTGACGAATCATCTCGCGGATGCCGACTTGAAACAGAGATGGAATCGGATAACACTCGTGGGACCAATGTTGCTGTTGTTCGTGAGTCCGCTCCAGATGCTTCTTCTGCAAAAATATGGGAAGTTGAGTTTGCTTTCGCCGGTATTGCTGTTGTGGGCTTGGGGATTGGCCAGCGAAATCTCAAGGATTGGAAGTTCCCGCAAGATCCCCATCACTCAAGCTGTCTGACTTCGCTGCGGACGCTAGGATCGCAGGCTTGTCTGTTTTGTCAAGCCCTCGCCAAAGCACCACTCCCAGCATAGGCAGGTAGATGAACAGCACTGTCCATCGCCCAACCTCAGTGAAGCTGTGAGGAGTGTGATACCAGCGCCAGATGCCCGCTCCATAACTAAAAAACACCGTGGCCAGAATCTCCCGTCGAGACTTTGGGATCAGCCACAAAATGAAAGCGTCAAAGAACCATCTCTGCGGCATGATCGCCGCCAGCAATAAGAAAATTGCGTCCCGATCGCGGTAACGCCACAGCGCAAGTAGCAGCAAAGGGCCGGGCAATACCAGCAACGGTATGAAGTGCTCGTAATATCCAAGTTGCCCCGCCCACAAGAATAGCCATCGAGGCATCACCAGCAGGCTCAGCACTACGACCACTGCACATGCAATTACTCCGCGCCGGGTCAAATGGGTCAGCGCAACTGGTAAACCAATCTGCGGCTTGACCATACTTACAGGGAGAAGTAGGGGAAAGAAAGCGCTGGCCACGATCAGCGGCGACCACTGTGCGGTCAGAATGCCTGCCCAATAAGGATACGCAAGAAAGATCAGCAACCGGTGGTAGCCATAGCGTGTGAGACCGAAAGCCAGCAGCGCCGAGCTGACGCCATAGAAGGCGCCAGCGGCGACTTCGGGACGCATCCATACGAAGGGCAATCCAAATAAAGCTGCAGTCATCGGATATTGTTCGAGCGGCGTGTCGTACGGATTTTTCCCTGCCAGCAGATACTTCGCCGCCCGAATCGCCCAACTGAAGTCTGCCGCGCCCTGGTGAAAGTGAGTCAGCAGGAACCAACAAAACATGCCGCTGGCAATTCCGATAGCAGTCGAAACCAGAATTCGCAGTTTCACGGGAAAGACGGTTCTCAAAAAGATCGCGCGCAATAAGTTGTAACATGGGGCGTTTTTATTTCGGCCACACTATTGTTAAAGAATCCCAAAGCAGGTTTGGTGATCGCACTGCTGCTGGCGGCGAGCATGTGGTTTTACGTGCAGTATGTGCTGGTCCCTTATCAGCGCGCGGATGCGGCGGCGCACGGCCGGCCGCGAGGCAATCTTTCGGACCTCTATCCGCGCTGGCTGGGCGCGCGCGAGTTATTGCTTAATCATCGTGATCCCTACAGCGGAGATGTCACTCGCGAGATCCAGGCTGGCTATTACGGACGTCCTCTTGACCCCGCTCGTCCTGAAGATCCAAAAGATCAACAAGGATTTGCTTATCCTGTATACGTCGTTTTTCCGCTCGCCCCGATCATTACGCTACCGTTTTCCGCGGTGCAATCAGGTTTCCGCTGGCTATTGCTGATCATGACGATCGCCACGGTTCCGCTCTGGTTGCGTGCATTACGCTGGCGTCCTTCCAAGATCACAACCGCAATCCTCATTGTTCTGGCGATTGGCAGCTTTCCCGCAGTGCAGGGAATTAAACTCCAGCAGTTGAGCGTGGTGGTAAGCGGATTGATCGCGCTGTGCGCCGTGCTGCTGACTTCCGGCTATTTTCTACTGGCAGGTGTTGTGCTGGCATTGGCCACTATAAAACCCCAACTAGTGTGGCCATTGGCGGCGTGGTTAATCCTGTGGACCATCAGCGACTGGCGTCGGCGGCAGCGTTTTCTATTGGGATTCGTCCTGGCCATGGCTGGTCTCCTCGGCGGAGCCGAGTACCTTCTTCCCGGATGGCTGACAAAATTTCGCCAGGCGATTGCCGCCTACCGGCAATACACTGGAGGCGCTGGATCGCTGTTGGATGTGCTGGTCACACCAGGGTGGGGAAGAGTGATCAGCGGTTTGATCTTGCTGGCGCTGGCGGCGGTTTGCTGGAGGCTGCGTCGCGAGCCGGCCGGCACTGCGCCGTTTTCCCTGGCCACCGCCGTGGTTCTAGCCGCGACTGTGGTTATCGTGCCAATGGTTGCACCTTATAACCAGCTGCTTCTGCTGCCTTCCATCTTCCTCCTGATTCAACACGCCAGCACGAATTGGAAACGGAGTCGTCTCACGCGATTGGCTTACGTAGTCTTCGGTGTGCTTATGTTGTGGCCGTGGTTGGCTACCTTGTGCCTTAGCATAGCGGCGTTCATCTTACCGGCGAAGTTCGTTCAGCAGGCGTGGGCGTTGCCGCTGTATACGAGCCTCGGCATTCCGCTGGCTGTATTGGGTGCAGTAGCTCTTATGCTCAGCGATTTTGTTTCTTTCCGCTCCATCCGCCGAAGGACCGTGCCGTAGAGGGTTCCGCAAAATCCTTGATCAACCTTGCACCTCGGTCCTGCTTCTCGCATTTTGTTAACCATTCGTCGGATGCCTGCGTTTTTCAATTTACGCAATATGCGTAATAAGCTACCCACTTTGCGTACAGTGCGATCTCCAAAACTTGCATTGTCTAACACCACGCGTTAGGCTTCTCCAACCCTTGCGGGTTTGATGTTGGAGGATGAGATGAACCTCAAAATCGAGACGCGCGTGGCTGATGGAGTCACCATTGTCTCTTGCCATGGCCGCATCATGTTCGGAGAAGAAGCGACGGAGTTGCGCGAGACTCTCAAGCGTCTGTTGACCTCAACCCGGCAGATCGTGCTGAATCTGTCAGGCGTCACTTATATTGATAGCGGCGGTCTCGGCACCCTGGTTGGGGTCTATTCGTCCGCGCGTTCGGGCGGTGCCGATGTCAAATTGACCGGACTGGGCCAGCGTCTGCGCGACGTGCTGCAGGTCACTAAGCTGGTCACAGTTTTTGAAGTCTACGACACCGAGCAGCAGGCAATTGCCGCCTTCCGTCGGGGGGCTGCCTGAACTGGCTGACCTCGAGTGCAAAACTGTCAGCCAGGCGCGAAGAACTATTCGCGACCCCTTCCCGCCAACCTCGAGTGCTGTCATTATTGTGTTAGTACGAGAGAGCCTCTGCAGTAGCCATGGCATTCCCAACTATCACTGGTCCAATATCGGACGCGGGTTCTGGAATATTTCCCCTCCTGGTCTTCGTGCAGGGGAATGAGCAGCGCACCATCAATCTCGACCATAGTCCCTTCAGTGTGGGAAGAAAGATCGATAAAGATCTGGTTATCGCAGATCCCCGCGTATCTCGCGACCATGCCCTCATCGTCTCAGAAAACGGGCAGTTCTGCGTAGTCGATCAGAGCAGCAAGCACGGAACTTTCGTTAACGGCGAACGCATTCAGCGCAAAACTCTGGAGCGGAATGATCGTCTTGAATTCGGCGTTCGCGATGTCGCCTACGTCATCTTCCATCCCCATCACGCAACCTCGAACAGTGCCCGTGATTTTCTCAGCCAGATTTCCGGGATTCACATTTCCACCGAAACCACCGACCTGGAAAAGCTGACGCTGTTCCTGGAAGCCGCGCGTAAGTTGAACACCATCGGAGTCCTGGACGAAATCCTGGTGACGTTGCTCGATGCGACTCTGAAGCTGACCCGTGCCGAACGAGGCTATGTCTTTCTGAAAGCGGAGGACGGCAATCTTCGGCTAGCGGCGGGCCGCAACTCCAAAGACGAACCCCTGCTGGACGACAAAACCATCTCACATTCCATTCTGGAAGATGCCCTGAAATCGAATTCAGAGTTCGTTATTACGGACACCAGTCAATCACTCGATCTCGCCGGACGTCACAGCATTGTTGCCTACGATTTACGTACTGTCATTTGTATTCCGCTGCGCAAGCCGCAAGTGCAGACCACCCGCGATGCGCAAGCGCCCTCGCCATCTGAACTGTCTGCGGAAGTAATGGGCGCGCTGTATGTGGATTCCCGTTTCGCTTCGCGGGATATTTCCAGCGTGAGCAATGACATTCTTCGCGCCATCGCCCACGAAGCCGCATCATTGGTGGAGAACGCGCGCCTTGTACAAGCCGAAGAGGCCGCTCGCCGCTACCAGCAGGAGCTCGCTATCGCGGCATCCATCCAGCAGCGTTTGATGGCAGTGACCATTCCTGAAGTTCCGTTCGCGCGGCTGAGTGGCAGGAATCTTTCCTGTAAGGAGATCGGAGGCGACTTCTTCGATGCGGTCAATACCGAAGACGGGCTCACCGTGGTACTGGCTGACGTCAGCGGGAAGGGAGTGTCTGCAGCCCTGCTGGCTTCAACTCTGCAAGGCATGATCTATTCGCAGCTCACTGCCCGCATGCCGCTGACCGAGATCGTGGCCGCCGTCAACCGATTCTTTACCCATAAGCATATCGGAGAAAAATACGCGACAGTGATCATCGCTCGTATCCGCCGCGACGGAGAATTGGAATACGTGAATTGCGGTCATGTGCCGCCCTTGTTGGTGTGCAATCGCGAGGTCATTCGTCCCTCACACGGCAACTTGCCGGTCGGCCTGTTGGCGGATGCGACCTACGAAAGCGATCGCTACAACATGCATCCGGGGGATCGGCTGGTGCTGGTTACTGATGGCGTCACCGAAGCAGAAAATGCGCGTGGAGACTTTTTCGATAATGAGCGTTTGGAGGCTGTCGCTGCGAAAAGTGGAACCCTTGACGATATCTTTTCTGCTGTCGCAAATTTCTGCGGCGGCACTCCGCTCAACGATGACTGCACGGTAGTGGAACTGCTCTATACCGGATAGAAACATCCTCGTTTCATCTTGGGTACCTTGCGTACCGTACGTGATTGACACCGAGGCGCAACTTCTACTAATTTCCGACCAGCGTCCCATCAGGAGGGAACATGAGAAGCCTAACCCATTTCGGAATCGTGCTCACCATTGTGCTGATGTCGTTAGCTTCACCAAGCCTCTACGCTCAGAATCAGTATGCTCCAGAGAACCAACCTCACATGCAGGCCGCTCTTCAACATCTGCGGCAAGCCGCGGAGGAATTGCAAAAAGCCGATCGAGATAAGGGCGGACATCGCGTCCAAGCGTTGAATCTGACTCAACAAGCAATCACTCACGTTCAAGCCGGCATTCAGTACGACAACACGCACAGAACCAAGGGCGAGAAAAAATATAAGAAGTAGCGTTTGATCCGGGTGCCCCGCTTCTCGCGGTTTTCGAGAAGTGGGGCCTTTCCGCGGCGATTGCCTCCGTGGTTTTCATCACTTCCGTTACGTGGGCACCATCACAGCACGAACATCGCAACGCTGGTACTCTTCTGACCTGTTCAACGTGAGGTGGTGAATGTCTGGTGAGGAGCTCGTGGAGAAGCTCAAGAGATGCTTGAAGTCAAGGGTAAAACTAGCTTTTCGTGACGGCGAAGTGTTGGTAGCTGATCTAGATTTTGTGTTGGAAGATGAAGTTGCCATAGTTTTCGATTTGATTGAGTCAAATCGGCCAGACAAATATGAAAGATCGGACAAACGCCCTCACATCTTCGCCAACATTTCAGAGATTGTCCATTGCGAGAAGGCTGACGGGGGCACCACGGATCCAGCAGCCGGGAAACAATTGAACAGGGCGAGTGGCGATCCGTAACAAGCTGAACCACCGGAAGACCCTGCATTTTTGCGTGGGCCGTATTCTCATCCGGTGTATCCTTTGCAGCCATGAACTTCACCCTATTCGACTGGACGGCGGTTATCGCCTATCTTGCGATCACACTCGTTCTGGGCTTGTATTTTCGCGGACGCTCCAGCAAGAGCGTGGACGATTACTTTGTTTCCGGACGCAATGTCTCGTGGTGGCTGGCGGGCACGTCCATGGTCGCCACTACTTTCGCTGCGGACACGCCGCTGGTCGTGACCGGACTGGTCTACACCCAAGGCATCGCGGGAAACTGGCTATGGTGGGCCTTCCTGCTGTCCGGAATGATGACAGTCCTCCTTTTCGCGCGCCTGTGGCGGCGTTCCGGTTTACTCACCGATGTGCAATTCGCGGAGATGCGCTATTCCGGCAAACCCGCCGCATTCTTGCGCGGTTTCCGCGCTGTCTATCTCGGTCTCCTGATGAATTGCCTGATCCTCGGCTGGGTTACGAAAGCAATGACCAGCATTGTGGCCGTTACCTTGGGCGTCAGCGATCAGCGCGCGCTGGCGATTTGTGTTCTCTTTCTGATTCCGTTTACCGGCCTGTACGTGGCTTTGGGCGGCCTGTGGGGCGTGCTTTGGACAGATCTGTTCCAATTCGCACTGAAAATGTCCATCGTGATTGGAGTCGCATGGTATGCGGTGTCCGCCGCAGGAGGGATGAGTTCTCTACTTCATCGCCTGGCGGAGATGCGCGCCGCCGCCGGGCCGGGGGCCGGTGATGCTACTGCATTTTTTCCTGACTTTTCGCGACCCTGGTCCCAGGAGGGACTGTGGTTGCTTCCTGTTCTGACCTTTGTGGTTTACATCGGAGTGCAGTGGTGGGCGTTTTGGTATCCCGGAGCAGAGCCTGGAGGAGGCGGCTATATTGCACAGCGGATTTTCAGTGCCAAGGATGAACGCAACGGACTGCTTTCTGTTTTGTGGTTCAACATCGCGCATTATGCCTTGCGCCCTTGGCCGTGGATCCTGACCGCACTAGCCGCGATCGTCCTCTACCCGAATCTGGAGCATCCCGAAACTGGATACATGCTGGTTGTCAGCCAGCATGTGCCGCCAGCGTTGCGCGGCATTGTAGTCGCGGGATTTATGGCGGCATTCATGTCGACGATCGCTACCCAGCTCAACTGGGGAGCATCCTACTTGGTTTCGGATTTCTATCGCCGGTTCATCAAGCGTGACGCCGACGACAAGCATTACGTAATGATGTCCCGCGTCTCGACGGTGCTGCTGGTCATCGCTTCCGCCCTCGTTTCCGTCCTCTTGGCCGACATCCGCTCGGGATGGCAGGCTGTTCTCGAAGTCGGCGCGGGCACGGGCGGCGTTTATCTGCTGCGCTGGTACTGGTGGCGGATTAATGCCTGGAGCGAAATCTCGGCGATGGCCACAGCTCTGTTCATGACCATTGTGCTTAGAGGCGTTGCGCCATTCTCCGGCTCCAATGCAGTTGTATTCGCCAAGACTGCTTTAACCACGAGCGCCTTCACGACATTAGTTTGGTTGATCGTCACCTATGCCACCAAGCCCGAACCCGAGCAGGTTCTGTTGAAGTTCTATCGTGACGTGCGCCCTCACGTCAGCGGATGGAAGCCCGTAGCGCGCCTCGCCCCGGAGGTTCCACCAACGAGAGATCTGGGACGCAATCTTTTGTCCTGGGTGCTAGGCTGCGCCATGGTGTATCTGGCGCTGTTCGGATTAGGCCACGTGCTTCTCGGCCCGATGTGGCAAGGATTACTGCTTCTAGTCTTGGCAGCGGCCTGTGCCTTCGCGCTCTATACAAATATCATTCGCAGCGGCTGGGGCGGCGAAGGGGAACAGTTGAAAATGACGGCAAAGCCCGGAGTGGCGGGCGCGGCCAGAATCTGAGAACAGAGAACTAAGATCTGAGATCTGAGATTCGAAAACGCTGGAATTTGAAATCGGAGACCGGAAATTGTCAGTCGTAAATCGTCTCTCACTACGTCGACGTTGAGCAAGACAGCGCCCGCAACCTTGCTGTAAAATCATTCAGGCGGGCGAAAGTCGAGATAAGTAATCTTCAAAGCTATTTCCTAAACGTTTCAGACTGGCACCGCCTCCACTGACAGAGAACGCAGAAATCGACTTGGCTGAATTGTGCCGGTCGTCAGAGAATCAGGAGAAAAAATGGCCAAGATCGCGAAAACCGCAGACCGAAAAAAAGTGATGGACACCTCTAAGAGCACCGATTGCCCCAAGTGTGGCAAACCAACTCGCATTGTGAAACGGGTGAAAGATCGTGAACGTGGAATTCCCGGCGGAGTGTTTATATCGTGCTCGGCGTGCGAATTCTACGAGAAGCTATAACCAATCGCTGTTCCACCTCGGACAAGACTTTCCACAAGCCAACCCAAGCTAAAAACTAATCTGTCCCAGAATTGCTCGGGCCTCGCTGGCGGGGTCCGCAGCTTCGGTGATGGGCCGTCCCACGACAATGTGCGTAGCTCCCGCGGCGATGGCTTCCGCGGGAGTTACAACGCGTAACTGATCTCCGTGACCTGCTCCAGTCGGCCGCACTCCCGGTGTCACAATTGCAAACTCGCTGCCTAGTTGGCTGCGCAACTCGGCAGCTTCCTGGGCTGAGGCAACCACTCCATGGCAGCCGTCAGCAAGGGCCAGCGCGGCGAGTCGCAAGACCTGATCGGCTACCTGCCCACGCACTCCCAGTTTGTCTAAATCGCTGTCGCCAAGACTGGTGAGCACCGTAACCGCCAGCACCATCAGGGAAGGATTGACACGAGCCGCCTCAGTCGCGGCCCGCAGCATCTTGCCGCCGCCAGAAGCATGGACTGTCAACATGCTGACCCCAAGTTGAGTGGCCTCGCGGACCGCCGCCGCTACAGTGTTGGGAATGTCGTGATATTTGAGGTCGAGAAACACCTGCCGCCCCGAGGCCACCAAATCGCGAACCACTCGTGGGCCTTCGGCGGTATAAAGCTGCATCCCCACCTTGTAAGTCAAGACAGAGTCGCCCACCGCAGCAACAATCTTCTGGGCTGCGGCCGCCGACGGCACATCCAAAGCGACAATCAAGCGTTGCCGCGGATCGCGCATGCTTGGGGGAGTGTAGAAGGTTTGAAGCGAATACGCTACTGGCGCAGCATGGCCATGGTTGGCCCCGGTTTGATCACGTCCAGGCGCACTCGTTGCAGGCCTTGAGACTTGAACTCGAGAATGCGTGCCACGCTGTAAGAGACGTCGATGATGCGAGGGGCTACGTAGGGACCGCGGTCATTGATCCGTACAATCACAGCCCGTCCGTTGCCTAAATTGGTGACACGAACCCAGGTGCCGAGCGGCAGCTTGCGATGGGCTGCGGTCAGGTCATACATGTTATAGGGCTCGCCGCTGGCGGTCGCCCTGCCATGAAAATAGCTTCCATACCAGGAAGCCGTGCCTACCTGATAAGGCTTGGAACTCTCTGCTTTTTTACGAACTGCTGGTCTGGCTACGGTGGGGCGGGTAGCGGACTCTGAGTTGTTTGGCCTCTGGGCGGCTCCCAGGCTAACGACCGATAAAACTATCGCCAGTCCATGAGCTATGCTTCTTCCCATTCAGTCACCTCGCACTCGATTTGTCCTCCCCACCGCTTCCCCTAGGATTCGGCGATGCTAACGGTCTTGGTTCCCCCTGTCAATCAGTAAATCACTGTATAAAAATTACTACTTAGTACTAGATCGCTCACGTAACCTCACGTAAATACTGAGTAACATCGAAGATGTCGCTGTATCTAAACGTCTTACATATTAACTAATGAGTAAATAACCACCGCTCGAGGCGAATGAAATTATTACAACTACAATGAATTCAATGGGTTGGAGATAAAGTAACAGGTTACCCCTAGTTTCAGCAACTTGGAAATGGCGATCGCCGTTACGAAAGGAAGTGGCTAGTGGTCAGTGGCCAGTGGTCAGAAAAAACCGTTGGGAAGAGGGAAACGTATCAGGGCACGCCTTCAGGCGCTGAGGGTGTCGCAGCGCCTGAAGGCGCATCGACTATTGAGACGTTCCGGCATCGCTGAAGCGATGCCCTGATACGACTTGAGAACTCGATTCACTGACTGCTGACCACCGATCACTGCCCACTGACCACTAGCCACTAGCCACTGCTTTCGATAGATTCCCCATATGGCCCAACCTCCGCCTGTTGTCCTATCCATTGCCGGTTTCGATCCTAGCTCCGGTGCCGGCGTTACCGCCGATATCAAGACCATCGCCGCCCACGGTTGTTACGGGGTGTCGTGTATTACCGCGCTGACGGTGCAATCCACTGCGGGCGTGCGTCGGGTTCAACCAGTCGAAACCGCGCTGGTGACCGAGACTCTTGAAGAACTGGCGGCGGATCTGGAAATCGCAGCTGTACACATTGGAATGTTGAGTTCGGAGAAAGTCGTCCACGCAGTAGCAGACTTTCTAGCGCATCGAGATCTGGGGAACATTGTCCTGGATCCGATTTTGAAGTCATCCTCAGGCGCTAGCCTGCTGGACGCGAGCGGTATCCAGTTCATGAAGGAGAAGCTGTTGCCCTTGGCGACGGTCGTGACACCCAACATCGACGAAGCTTCCAGCCTGACCGCATTGCCGGTTACCAATGTGGAGCAGATGCGGACGGCGGCTGCCAAGCTTCACAGCATGGGAGCGGCCGCAGTGGTGATTACCGGTGGCCATCTGGAGAAGGCAATCGATCTATTGAGCTTCACTACTAAGCGTGGCATCGAGCAGGAAATTTTCAAGTCTGACCGCCAGAGGTCAACTTCCACACACGGCACCGGATGTGCTTTCGCCACCGCCGTGACTTGTCACCTGGCTCAAGGGAGAGGACTGCCGGAAGCGGTGTTACTCGCCAAGGCGTACGTGTCAGCGGCCATCGTCCATGCTCATCCCATGGGCAGAGGCATTGGCCCGGTGCATCATCTCTATCGTATGCACCAGCAGCGGCGAACTATCATCGCGGATCCGGAGCCGGTGAATTGAGAGTGGAAATAGGAACCGCAATGAAAGTCTTGGTGTGAACTAGATGGGAACGTGATGGCAGCGATTCTGAACTAGGTCTTGGAATTCGTGGTTCGATTCAGCAGGATCCCAGCCAGGAATGCGGCAACTGCCGCCAGTAGCCACTGCACGCGATAGTACTGAATGGCTTGAAAATCAGCGAAGCTCTGCACCGTATAAACAATACCGACACCCATCACTGCCAGAAGGCATAACAAGCCAATAGAGAAAGCGATCAGGGAAGCGGTGGACAAACCCAGCGTTCGCTTGATGTTCTGAAACTCCAGATGACGTGTCCAACCAGGCCCAACCGCAGCGCCAGCCTGTTGGGCTTGACGAGACGTGCCGCAAACATGGCAGAATCGCGCCGCTACCATGAATTCCGTGCCACAGCCATCGCAGGCCTCAAGCATGGCGGGAGCGGCGGCAACTTGGGAAGCTACGGGAGGGCGCCAAAACTCGTGCTGCGCGTCGTGTACTAGTTCAGCCATGCGGAATTCCTCACTACTATCATCGCAAGCCAGTGGCCAAAACCATGGTCGCGTAACCCCTTTTGACCGAGGAACTTGCCATCCTTGCGGATTCCTTGGGAGAGAAAGCCGAGCAAGAATTACCCCGTCACTTAGAAAGATTAGCTGCCCGATTATAGGAGCTATTCTGGTTCCCGCCCGGAAACGCCCGTGACGTTCTTGGTACGCGACCCGGCAGGTTCGCTTCGGGTAAACTGGGCAGCAACTCACCTCGGAGACTCCGATGTTGATTCCCCGGTGCTTCCTGTTCCTTTGCTTGTTGATGGTCGTGACGGCCATCACCGCCGCACAGGCACGCGCGCAGCTCTCCTTCCGTCCCGCTGATCCTCTTAACAATTCTGCCTTCGACCACTTCTACAACATGGATTACGCGCGATCGATTTCGGAATTCGAGCAGGTGTTGCAGAAACATCCCGATGATCCCTTTGCCGTGAACCATCTTTTGACCGCAGTGCTCTTCCAGGAACTCTATCGCATGGGAGTATTGAACAGCGGCGAGTATGCCAATGACAGCTTTGTAGCCACGGCGCATCGACCTGCGGACCCCAAGGTGCAAGCACGTATCAAAGAGTTAGTGGAGCAAGCGCGCAGTCTCGAGGAAAAGCGTCTGGCTGCGAATGCCAAAGATGTTGACGCTCTGTACGCTCGTGGTGTCACGCGTGGACAATTGTCCACTTACACTGCGCTGGTCGAGCGCTCCTGGTACGCGGCGCTGAAGAGTGCGGTGGGCGCGCGCAATGATCACGAGCAGGTGTTAGAACTTTCCCCCGACTACACCGATGCGAAATTGATTGTAGGTGCGCATAATTACGTGCTGGGTAGTTTGCCCTGGGGAGTCAAAATCCTAGTTAAGGTGATAGGGCAGGGCGGCAACAAAGACAAAGGGATCCGTTATCTCCGGGAAGCCGCCGCTGGCAGCGGAGAAACCAGCACAGACGCAAAAATTGTTTTGCTCCTGTTCCTGCGCCGGGAGCACAAATATCCCGAAGCCCTGGAAATTGCGGACGCTCTGGTGCCCCAGTATCCGCAAAATCTGTTGATCGCTCTGGAGCAAGGAAACCTGTTGCGCGCATCGGGACGCAATTCAGAGGCTGCCAGCGCCTACCAGAGGATCTTGCAGTCTGGGCGCGACGGACTTTATCCTGATTTGCATTATGAGTTAGCGGCACTGAGCCTGGGCGATTTGCTGCGCGCCCAGAAAGACTATGCCGGCGCGGCATCGGCCTATGAGCAGGTAAACCAGATTCAGAAACCCGACCCAGAGGTGTTGCAGAAAGCCAACCTGGGGGCGGGCGAAATGTACGATGTGCTGAAAAAACGCGAACTTGCCCTTCAGAAATATCAGGCGGTGGTTGCGACCAATGTGAATACTGCTCCAGCCGAGACCGCTCGTAAACGCATGAAAGAGGCGTACCGACAGGAATAACAAATCCGGAACTTTTTGGTCCAGCCGAGCGTATCCTACATCGCGGGAGGAAACCGATGTATTGCAATTATTGTGGGAAGGTAATTCAGGACGATGCCCACCTTTGCGCCTACTGCGGCACTCGTGTGGGTGGAGTGATCGGGCGCAAGCGGCTGCTCCGTTCACGTACGAATCGCAAAATCGCCGGCGTGTGCGCCGGTTTTGCCGAATATTTTGATCTCGATGTCACGCTGGTGCGCGTGTTGTGGCTCATCCTCTTGTTCTGGCCTCCGTGCATCGGATTGGTGTCCTATCTCATTGCCTGGATTGTCATGCCCGAAGAGCCGGAAATGCATCCAGTGCCCGTTGGACAGCAGCAAGTTACGAACCCCTGATAGTGCGGAGATCGTCGCCTCCCACATCGCCTTTATGCCCTAAGGCATTAATGTGTTTAAATCTCACGGATGATCACGATTAAAAGTGATGACGCCCAAATCTCATACGAGATCCTGGGCGACGGCCCACCTGTTGTCCTCCTGCATCCTTTCCCCGCAAATCATGAATTGTGGCTACCGGCTGCTCTGCAGTTGGCCCCTCGGTATCGAGTAATCCTCCCCGATCTGCGCGGGCATGGAGACTCCGGCGTGGGCGAAGGCCCGGCCACCATGCCGAAGCATGCTGCGGATATCAGTCGCGTCCTCGATGATGCGAAAGTGGGCCGGGCTGCGTTCGCTGGCGTCTCGATCGGCGGTTACGTGCTGTTTGAATTCTGGCGGCGAAACCGCGACCGCGTGTCTGCACTTGCACTGATCGATACAAAAGCCGCTCCAGACACGCCGGAAGGCCGCGCTGGCCGCTTGCAATCCGCCGCAGACGTATTGGAGCGTGGGGTGGAACCATTCATCGAGAGCATGCTGCCCAAACTGCTGGGTGAAACCACTCGACGAGCGCGTCCAGATTTAGTGGAGGCGGCGCAAAAGATGATGCTAAAGATGTCGCCGGAAGATATCAGTCTGGTACTGAAGGGAATGACGAAGCGTCCGGATTCGGTTCCTACGCTGAAGACCGTGAATGTTCCAACTTTGATTCTTGTGGGCGACGAGGACACGCTCACGCCGGTGGCCGACGCTGAATTGATGAAGCAGAATATCTCCGGCAGTCGAATGAAGATAATTGCAAAGGCCGGACATTATGCCGTCTGGGAACAGTCCGAAGAAACGGGCAAGGTATTGCGCCAGTTCCTGGACACTGTGCACACAGCGTAAGGCCTCAAGAGCGAACAGTCATCCCGTATCCCCAAATCTGTCATCCTGAGCGGCCTTTCGCGAAGGATCTTACGAAGCGATTAGATCGGCAGGACCGCATACATGATCTAAAGTTGATTCCCATCCCTAAGCTGTCATAGCCACAAAATTCGGCTACAATTCTCACCATGATTGACACCTTTCTTGTTCCCGAGAAGACGGTGGTAAACGCCAAAGGGGATGGTCCTGCGGTCGATGTCAGTAAGGCGGCGAACCGCGTTTTTCTCCTGACCCTGAACATCACCAACATCATCGAGCAACAGTCGCTGGACCTGAGCATTTTTGGGTTAGTCGATGGCGCTGCCTGGAGTCCCAAGCCAATCATGATGTTTCCGCAGAAGTTTTATCGCGCTCAGCATCCGCTGCTGCTCGATCTCACGGCGCATCCGGAAATCAAATTCGTGCGGGCTCATTGGGAGGTTAAACGTTGGGGGCGAGGCACGGAGATCCCGATGTTCGAATTTCACGTCACCATGAGAGAAGTGCCAACTGACATTCTCAAAGAAGCCACCGCAGAAGCGAAAGCGCTGGCCTAGGATTTTCTCTTGTGAAACTCCTCCCGCCGGCGATTGTGCAATGGCTGAAACAACCATCTAGAATCAGCCTTCCATAATGAATAAGGCTTCCACGGTTGTGATCCGTCCCGCCCGGAACGTCTCCGGTTCTTTACGGCTGCCCGGCGATAAATCTATTTCGCATCGCTATGCCATGTTGGCGGGAATCGCGGAAGGGAAAACGCGCCTGGAGAATTTTTCCACTGGAGCCGATTGCGCCAGCACCCTGGCCTGCATGAGGGCCCTCGGAGTCGAGTGGATACGGAGCGGCAATACCGTAGTGCTCGATGGACGAGGCGCGAAGCTGCTCGCCCCTGCTGCGCCGTTGGACTGTGGCAACTCCGGTTCGACCATGCGCATGCTGAGCGGGATTTTGGCTGGACAGGATTTCCGTAGCAAGCTCATCGGTGACGAATCGCTCTCCCGCCGCCCCATGGCGCGGATCATCACTCCGCTCGAATTGATGGGAGCAAGAATATCGTCCGCTGACCGCAGCCGTCCTCCGTTGCAAATTACCGGTGGACGCCTGAAGGCGATTGACTACGATATGCCTGTGGCGAGCGCGCAGGTTAAGTCCGCGCTGCTTTTTGCCGGGCTTTTCGCCAAGGGAGAGACGCGGGTCGCAGAGCCCGTTCCCACGCGGGATCATGGAGAGCTGGCGCTGCGCGCCTTCGGAGCCACCGTGAAGCAACGAGGCAGGGAAGCGCGAATTGAAGGCGGACAGAAGCTGCACGCCATCGAGGCGCAAATCCCCGGCGATATATCCAGCGCGTCATTTTTTCTATGCGCGGCCGCTCTATTTCCCGGATCTCAATTGGTCATCAACGATCTTCTGATGAATCCAACCAGGACACGTCTTCTCGACTTGTTGATTTCGATGGGGGCCGGCATCTCAGTTACGCAACTGGAAGAACAGCACGGGGAATTGCGGGGCACGGTCCACGTCGAAGGCAGAAGCTTAAGCGGAGCGGTGGTCAGCGGCGCCGACAGCGCGGCGCTGATTGACGAAATACCGGTGCTGGCTGCGATTGCTCCGCATACTTCCAGTGGCATCGAAATCCGGGACGCCCAAGAATTGCGAGTCAAAGAGTCGGACCGAATTGCCGGACTTGCGGCCAACTTGCTAGCCATGGGCGCCGAGGTCGAGGAACGTGCCGACGGATTGAAAATCCCTGGTGGACAGAAATTACGGGGCGGGGAAGTGGAATCCTTCGGGGATCACCGAATCGCAATGGCGTTCGCGGTGACCGCGCTACGCGCCGAGGGAGAAACTCGGATCCGTCAAGCTGACGCGGCGATCATCTCCTATCCGGAGTTCTTTGACGTGCTGGAGAACCTTGTCCAGCGCTGACGTGTTTGTTACTCCAAGCGCTCCATCTTGCCCTCGTACTTGACCATCCCCGTCATCTGATTCATGCGATCAACATCCAGGTTGCTGTACAAGCGCTTTGCCTGTTGTCGCGCATGTGAACTGGCGGCAAGTTGCGCCACTCCGTAACTGTCCTGAAAGGACGCCACTCCAAGCTCCAGCGGTCGTGCTTCCGTGGATGCCTCCCCGCGCGATTCGGCTTCTGTGCTTGTCTCAACACCTGCGCCAGATTCAATCGGTAAATTTTCCAATCCCAGCGCCAGGGATGGTGGGTTTTGCACCACCGGTCCTGCCGGGAAGACGGAAAGTGTCGCGTTGGTTGCGCCCGCAACGTTTCCCGCAGTCGCATTGGTGGCCCCCACCGGCGAGGGCGAGACATTTTCGAACGACATCGAGGGAGTCGAAACCAGCGGAACAAACGGTTGCGCGTAGTTTCCAGGCGGCGTCCAGTTCGCGGCATACCCTGGAATCACCGTAGCCTGTCCTGCCGCCAGCGCGGGCAGGATGATCGCAAGGCAGAAAATAAGCAATTGACGCATATGCTTCCTCCACATTCCATCGAGAGATATGATTCTTCAGATAAGCGCCGGGATGCATCCCCGCCAGCTTCGAGTGTGGGGATCTGAGGTCTGAGGACAGATACCGAGCTCAATCCTTAAAGATCTGAGAACTGAGAACTCAGAACTGAGATCTGAAATGATAAGACCAGATCTCAGAGCCAAAGTTCTCAGTTCTCAGCGGATTTCAGGTTCTTCGCTGGAACCCAGAAACTAGACACTGGACACTCGCCTCTAGCTGCCCACATACCGGGCGTACAAGCTCCGCGCCAGGGTCGTATCCGTGGTTCCCTTGATGATCGCGCGCCCGTCGGGAAACAGCGTCATCTCATAGGGCTCATGCCAGAACTTCAAGACGAAGTCATTATGCCGAACCGGGCCATGCGGCTTCAGGCGCTCACTCATTTCCGCCAGATCCACAGTCCGTGCACGCTCATGAATCTGCACCGAGTTTCGTCCACAGAGGGTGACCTGCGGCCGGTCCTTGCCTGCGAGATGCAAAAAGTTGCGCTCACCGCACGCCCGGCATCCTACGCGCGGATGTGCAGCCGCTACCTCGGCGTGCTGATTCCACCACAGATCGAATGAAAGCAGAGTCCGTCGGAGCTGTTCCTCAGCCCCCAAGAGCAGTTTTATCGCCTCGGTTGCTGCGACCGATGCGGCCCAGTTCACGGCTGTGTTCAGAACTCCAGCCGTTTCACAGGTCTCAAGCATTCCCCGAGGTGGCTCCGGAAAGATGCACGCCAGGCACGCGGTTTTGCCGGGTATAACGTTCATCGTCACCCCATAGCTGCCCACCGCGGCGATGTAAATCCAGGGAAGGGATTGCTGCACTGCGAAATCATTGATCAGATAGCGGGTTTCAAAATTGTCCGTACCGTCGAGGATAAGTTGCGGGCCCTCCAGGATTGTCGCGATATTCGAAGGAGTGACATCGGCAACGTGCGGCTCGATGACGACCTGAGAGTTGAAAGCCGATATCTTTCGCGCAGCAGCGATCGCTTTGGGTAAGGATTCAGCAGCGTCGGATTCGTCAAACAGGGATTGTCGCTGCAGATTGCTGAGTTCAACATAATCCCGATCGATGATTCGAATTGTTCCGACACCCGCCCGCGCCAGCAGGGAGGCCAGCGCCGAGCCAGTCGCACCGCAGCCCACGATTGCTACGCGCGCAATTGCCAGTCGGCGTTGCCCTTCCGCTCCAATTCCGCTGAACAGAAGCTGCCGCGAATATCTTGCATCAGGTTCCAAAGACATCACCAGTTTTCCACCCGTAAACCATTATTATAGGGGCCACTCGGTTGCGCGAGCCGAATACAACATTGCCCATTACCTGCTCATCGAATCACTTAAGCCTCCACAGCCGCGTTGAGGAGTTTTTTTGCGTTTAAGGGGAGCCCTGCTCAAGAGCGTAACCGTGGTGGCCATCGTCGCCGCCGGAGCCTTGCAGGCCTCCGCCCGCATTCCCGCAAAATTATCCGAGAATCAGACCCAGCCCCCCGCCGGAGCTTCGCAGCCCGCATCCTCCTTCGAGAGTATCTCGGCTTATGAAGGTTTGACGGTCGCAGACATAAGAATTCCGGACGTGGCGGAAGGCGATCAGAAACGGCTGCGCCCATTGATCGTGCAGGAAAAGGGCAAAGCGCTGGATCGTGAAAAGATCCGTGAAAGCATTCAGGCGCTCTACGCTACCGGCCGCTTTGGCGACATTCGAGTGGAAGCGGAGCGGGATGCTTCCGGCCAGGTTGTGCTCAGCTTCATCACCAGTCCGAATTACTTTATCGGCCAAGTCAACGTCGAAGGCGCACCCAGTCGGCCCAACGCCAATCAGGTTGCCAATGCGGCCAAGCTGCCTTTGGGAGAACTCTTCGCTCGCGAGAAATTAGATCGGGCTCTGAAGAACATCAAGCAGCTCATGGAAGAAAATGGCTACTACCATTCCTCAATCAGCGAGGAAGAAAAGAAACATCCGGAGACCCAGCAGGTGGACATCTTTTTCCGTATCGCTCCGGGGCCACAGGCGCAGGTTGGCCGGGTGAATGTGACCGGCCACCCGGGATACTCTCCGGGGCAGATCGAAGATATCGCGAAGATGCATCCGGCGGATCTCGCCTCTGCGCAGCGCGTCACTCGGGCTCTGGATCGGCTGCGCAAAAAATATCAAAAGCAGAACCGGTTGCTGGCGCAAGTCACAGTGGCCTCCCGCTCTTACCGGCCGGAAGTGAATGCCGTGGACTACACCTTCCAGGTGGAACCCGGTCCCAAAGTCGACATCGTCACCGAAGGTTTTAGGATCAGACGCAGTGTGCTTAAAAGGAATGTTCCGGTCTATGAGGAAAATGCGCTGGATGACGATCTGTTGAACGAGGGCCGTCGCAATCTGGTGGATTATCTGCAGAGCCGCGGCTACTTCGAGGCCAAAGTGGATTTGAAGAAACAATCCGATCCGGGCGGGGGAGAACTGCGGGTTGTTTATACCATTGACGCCGGCGCACGTCACAAACTGGTGAAGCTGGAGATAACCGGCAACAAATACTTTGCTGACGAACTGCTGCGCTCCAACATACACATACAGGCCGCGGGGCGCCTCTTCTCGCACGGCCGCTACAGCCAGGCATTACTCAACGATGATATCCATGGCCTGGAATATCTCTATTTGAACAATGGTTTCCAGCAAGTCAAGATTACAGGCAATGTAGAAGATGACTATCGCGGCCGTAAGAACGAGCTTGCCATCACCATCCAGGTGAATGAAGGTCCGCAAACCCTGGTGGGAAAACTGCAGATCGTCGGGAACAGTAACTTTACCGAGGACCAGCTTCGTGCAAACATCACCACAGCTGAGGGCCAGCCATTCTCTGATTTCAACGTTGCGCAGGATCGCGACACGCTTCTGAACTATTACTTCAATCGCGGGTTTCCCAATGCCACGTTCGAGGCCACTGCAAAGCCCCTGGCGGGAGAACCTAATCACGTGGATGTCACGTTCTCCCTCCACGAAGGCGAACAGATATTCGTGGACCAGGTGATGGTGTCCGGGCTCAATTTCACTCGCCCATTCGTGGTGCAGCGCGAGTTGCAGGTGAAATCAGGAGATCCATTGAGCCAGATCGACATGTTGAAGACTCAGCAGGGCCTTTACGACCTGGGCATATTCAGCCAGGTGGATACCGCAGTGCAGAATCCTGACGGCAGCGAAAAGGAAAAAAATGTTCTGGTCGAAGTACAGGAAGCCAAGCGTTACACCTTCAATTACGGCGTAGGTCTCGAGTTCCAAACGGGTCAACCTGCGGTGGGTAGCAACCAGCCCCAAGGGGAAACGGGCGTGAGTCCCCGTGTATCATTCGGCGTCACCCGCCTGAATTTTCGCGGACGCAATGACACCATCACCTTCAAGTCGCATGTGGGCCGCTTGCAACAACGTGCCTTGATCAGTTTCGAGGAGCCACGCTGGTTCAACAGTCGCGATTGGCGGATGTCGGTCACGCTGTTTTACGACAACACGCTGGATGTCGCCACTTTCACATCGCAGCGTCTGGAAGGTTCGGTCCAAGCGGCGCAGACAATCAGCAAAGTGAGCACCATGCTCTACCGCTTCACTTATCGGCGGGTGAAGGCCAGCAATCTGCAGATCGATCAGGACCAGATTCCGCTGCTCTCCCAGCCCACTCGTGTAGGGATGCCAGGCTTCAGTTATCTTCGCGATAAACGAGACAATGCGCTGGAAACGACCCGGGGAAACTACACTACTATCGATGGCGGAGTGGCTTCCACTTACTTTGGCTCGGAAGCCGATTTCAGCCGAATCCTACTGCAGAACTCCACCTATTACGCCTTTGGCAAAAAGCGGCCGGGAGAAAGCACAAAGAAATATGTTTTTGCCCGCTCCACCCGCATCGGTCTCGAAAACCCGTTTGGCGAGACTATTATTGTTCTGCCCGGGCAGCAGACGACCCACCCTGTGATTCCGCTGCCGGAACTATTTTTCTCAGGTGGCGGAAACTCCCATCGTGGTTTTGGATTGAATCAGGCCGGTCCTCGCGATCCGACATCCGGCTTCCCCGTCGGGGGCGGCGCGCTGTTTCTGAATAACCTCGAACTGCGTTTTCCTCCGACTACTCTGCCGTACTTTCAGGACAATATTAGCTTCGCTATTTTTCATGATGCCGGCAACGTCTTCACCAACGGGCACGACATGTTGCACAACCTGCTGCGCTGGCGGCAAAAAAATCCTGAGTTGTGCCTGCAACAAAGTACGGCCGAGCAGTGCGACTACAACTACATTTCGCATGCCATCGGCGTTGGGGTGCGGTATAAGACTCCCATTGGACCAGTGCGCTTCGATTTCGGCTACAATTTGAATCCGCCCGCGTTCCCGAGTTTGCAGACGCCAGACCCGAATAACCCAACGGTAACAGTCTTCGTCCCGCAACACGCGCGCCATTTCAATGTTTTCTTTAGCATTGGACAGACATTCTGATGATTAAGTTCTTAATGCCGCTTTGGATTCTCTTTCTGCTGATGACGGCCTCTGCTGCCCACGCTGGCGACATTGTGGATCGCATCGTGGCCACGGTGAATGGTCACATCATCCTTCAGAGTGATTGGGAAGATGCACTCCACTACGAAGCTTTTATCGCTGAACACTCTCCCGAGAAACTCACCTTCGTGGATCGCAAGGCTGTGCTCGACCGGTTGATCGACCAAGAATTGCTCCGGCAACAGATACGACCGTCTGATTTTCAGCACGCCTCGGATCAGGAAGTTGCTGCACGCATTCAGGAAATACGGGCACAGTATCCCGGCGCTCAATCCGATTCAGGATGGAGTGCAGCGCTCATCCGCTATGGCCTCACGGAAAAACAACTCAAGAATCGCGTGGCCCTGCAACTCGACTTGTTACGCCTGGTGGATGCCCGTCTGCGCCCCACAGTCCAGATCGATTCCAAAAGCATTGAGAGTTACTACAATCAAGAATTGCTGCCTCAGCTGCGGCAAGCGGGGACGCAGCAGATTCCGTTAGCCCAAGCCAGTCCCAAGATTAAGGAACTACTCACTCAGCGGAAGATCGATCAACTGCTGACCGCCTGGCTACAAACTCTGCGTACCGGCAGCGAAATTCGAACTCAGCCTGCAACTCCCGATTCTGAAGGTCAGGCACGATGAATGAAAGCGGCAGACCGCGTCGCAAGATCTGGAAATATTTGTTGGCCGTGCTGGTTGGCGGGTTGTTGCTTCTCCCGGTGGCGGCCTGGTACATGACTACAGATTCTTTTCAGCTGTGGGTGCGGCACCGCCTGATTGCAGACCTGGAGCGTATTACGGGAGGCCGCGTAGACCTGGGAAGTTTTCACACCATCCCGTTCCGCCTCCAGGTTGAAGTGCGCGATCTCACCATTCACGGTCTTGAGCGGCCTATCGAAGTTCCCTACGCCCATGTGGATCGCGTCCTGGCGCAGGTCAAGATCATTTCCATCCTGGGTACCGAGTTCGGTTTTCACACCGTGCTACTCGAGCGCCCAGTGGTTCACATCATCCTGTACCCCGATGGCACAACTAACCAGCCACAACCGAAGGTCGGGCAGAATTCCGCGAGTGGTGCAATCGCATCGCTATTCTCACTTTCCATCAACCGTCTCGACGTAAGTCGCGGAGAGTTCTTGTGGCATCACCAGCGAATTCCTCTGGACTTTATTGCCAACGATCTCTCCGCTGACATGACCTACTCTCTGTTGCACCGCCGCTACGAGGGCAATCTCCGGCTGGGTAAAATGGACACTCATTTCAAAGACTACCGTCCCATCGCATGGACGGCGGAAGCGCAATTCAGCCTAGGACAAAACAACATTGAAGTAAGTTCGGTGAAGGCGAGTTCTGGACGCTCGAGTCTTAAAGGCAGCGGTCGCGTCCAGAATTTCCTCCAACCGAAGCTCGAGGCTGCCTATGACGCATTGATTGATGTAGGTGAGGCGGCCGCGATCATGCGTCGTCCGGAAGCGCGCCGCGGCCTTCTTCATGCCACGGGGCAAGGTTACTGGTCTCAGACAGATTTCTCCGCGATCGGCAAATTTCTTCTAAAGGACTTCGATTGGCGCGACCAATCCGTCCGGTTGCATGACGTGGCCCTGAATGCGCAGTACTCGGTCAATCCACAGCACATCGCGCTTTCTCAAATCCAGGCGCGACTGCTGGGAGGCAGCGCCTCCGGCGACTTGGAGATCGCAAACTGGACTGCTCCAACCACTGTCAAGTCAATCAGGGGAAAAAGGCTCGGAGAGCAGAAGGGAATCGTCCGCCTTCGAATGAAAGATGTGTCGGCAGCGGAAGTAGCGACCGCGTTGGCCACTCCCGCGCGGCCCTTCAACCGTATCAACCTCGCGGGCGCGGCGAATGCTTCGGTAGACGCGAGTTGGACAGGTTCACCTCGCAACACTCAAG
>DATHJP010000508.1:0-7193 GCA_035489695.1 Terriglobales bacterium | reverse complement strand
TAATTCCGACCTGATGCGCCAGAGTCTCATCATTGGCTTCGGCGGACTGTATGCGCCTGGTCAGCTCCGCGATCTCCACCTTGCTGACAGCGTAATCTTTGCTCAGCCGATCGAGATGAGCGCGCAGGCTTAATGTGAGAAAAAGTGATCCCGCCACATAGATAATCGCCAGGGCCAGCAGGAGCCACTTGCCCGTATTGTTTTCGCGCTCGATGTGAACTTCTGAAACTGGTTCGCCCATTTCGGGCATAATTCCTCCACTATTTGTCATGAGATGTTGAAGTAATTGTTGAATATCGCGAACAGCGTGTCAATTGCAATAATGGGCCATCCTTCCACTGCACCTCCGTTACTAGTACTGACACCAATAGAGGAAGGTGAGTTCCTACAGTTGGACCTTCCTCAATCGCAGTGAGTTAGTAATCACTGAAACTGAACTGAAGCTCATTGCCGCAGCCGCGATAATCGGACTCAGCAGCCATCCGAAAAACGGGTACAACACACCCGCTGCAACCGGTACCCCGAGCGAGTTGTAAATAAACGCGAAGAACAGGTTCTGGCGGATGTTGCGCATGGTTGCTCTACTAAGCCTCCGGGCACGGACAATGCCGGTGAGGTCGCCTTTCACCAAGGTGATGCTGCCGCTCTCGATGGCGACGTCCGTGCCAGTGGCCATGGCAATACCCACGTTCGCTTGAGCCAGGGCGGGAGCATCATTGATGCCGTCGCCGGCCACAGCGACAATGCGTCCCTCATTTTGCAGGCGACGCACCACACCGGCTTTGTGCTCGGGCAAAACACCAGCTTCGAACTCATCAATTCCCAGTTGCTTTGCGACGACTTCGGCGGTGGCGCGGTTATCACCGGTCAGCATCACGAGACGCAGGCCCTCAGTCTTCAAATCGCGGAGGGCTTGGGGAGTCGATGCTTTGACTGGATCGGAGATCGTGATTACCGCTGCAAGACGACCATCCACAGCGACCAATACTAATGTCTGTCCGCTACGGCGCAGTTCGCCCGCTTGTTGTGGCAATCGTCCTACCGGCAGCTTAAATTCTTCAAAAAGTTTGTCGTTCCCCGCAATCACTGCGTGACCGTCCACTTTGCCGGTAACTCCAAGTCCCGGTTGATAGCGGAACTCATGGCTTTCAGCCAACGCTAGCCCGCGATCCTTCGCAGCGGCGAGGACGGCTGCCGCGAGCGGGTGCTCGCTTCCCTGCTCCAGGCTGGCTACAAGTCGCAGCAGTTCGGTCTCGTCTACGCCAGGAGCAGGCACCACCGACGTGACCCGCGGCTTTCCTTCCGTCAGTGTGCCAGTCTTGTCCAACACAAGGGTGTCTACTTTTTCCAGGATTTCTAATGCTTCGGCGTTCTTGATCAAAACCCCGGCGGTCGCACCGCGTCCCGTGCCTACCATTACCGCTATCGGTGTCGCCAATCCCAAGGCACACGGACAGGCGATGATCAGCACAGCGACAGCATTGACCAAGCCATGGGCGAAACGCGGTTCGGGTCCGAAAAAACTCCAGACAATGAACGTGATAACCGCAATTGCAATCACCGCTGGCACGAACCATGCTGCAACCCGGTCCGCTAACCGTTGAATCGGCGCCCGGCTACGCTGCGCCTGGCTGACCTGCCGCACAATCTGCGCCAGCACAGTCTCAGTGCCCACCCGCTCGGCCCGCATCACGAACGAGCCGGTTCCGTTCACGGTGCCGCCAATCACGTGGCTGCCCGATTCCTTTTCTACTGGCATTGATTCACCTGTGATCATGGACTCATCAATGGCGCTAGCCCCCTCAATGACGACTCCATCCACGGGTATTCTTTCGCCGGGACGCACCCGCAGTCGATCTCCAGAATGCACCTGCTCCAGAGGAACATCTTCTTCTCTGCCGTCTCGCAACACGCGGGCAGTTTTCGGTGTCAGATCAAGCAGTGCGCGAATCGCCGATCCAGTGCGGCTGCGCGCCCGCAGTTCCAGCACCTGTCCCAGCAGCACCAGTGTGACGATCGCGGCTGCAGCTTCGAAGTAGACCGGTGGAGTCCCGCTCATGTCGCGGAAGGATGCAGGAAAGATTTGCGGGAAGAGAGTTGCAACCAGGCTGTAGGAGTAAGCGACGCCGGTGCCCATCGCGATCAAGGTAAACATGTTGGTTGAGCGGTTGACGATCGAGGTCCAGCCCCGCTGAAAGAACGGCCATCCGCCCCACAAGACCACAGGCGTACTCAACAACAGCTCGATCCATGGTAGCCAGGCCGGCAGCGCATGCTGAAGCGGCATGCCGGGCAACATGTCAACCATGGCGATGCCCAGCAGAGGCACAGTCAATGCCAGGCTGATCCAAAATCGGCGCGTCATATCGCGCAGCTCAGGATTCTCCTGCTCAACGGCGGTTACAGTGCGCGGCTCAAGCGCCATGCCGCAGATCGGACACGTCCCCGGTCCAGAACGCACAATCTGCGGATGCATGGGGCAGGTGTATTCAATCCGGCTGGAAGGAACCGGGGTTTCCGGTTCGAGCGCCATCCCACATTTCGGGCACGGCCCAGGTTTGTTCTGCCGTACTTCCGGACACATCGGACAAACGTAGCTAGTGTCCGAAAATGCGGATGCATCGCGCTTGACCTGTGCGCCGGCGGCAGGCTTGGGCGTGGCCGGGGAAACTGACGTTCCCAGCGTCACCAGGCCGGAATGATTGGTAATGCTCTTTTGTTTCCCTGTTTCGTACTTTGCTGGATCGGCTTTGAACTTCTCCGCGCAGTGGGCACAACAAAAGTAATAAGTCTTCCCGGCGTGCTCGACCTTGTATCGAGCTGTGGCCGGATCGACGGACATGCCACAAACAGGGTCCGTCACAGCAGTCGCAGAATTGGCGGCATTTTCCATGTTTGAGAAGCGAGATGAGTCGAACGCGACAAATATTAGATTGTCCCGACCCACGAGTCGATCCTACGTGTTAGATGTTGTATCTTTGCAATCGGAGACAGTGCATCCGATGACGCAATTGGAAGTCGCTTATCGTTACGGAAATCCTCCCACCGAGGCGGAAATGCGTGCCATCAGCGCCCTCCGCGAGGTTTACGGAATTCGGCGCATCACTTTTGATCCCAAGGCGCGGACTGTCCGGGTGGAATTTGACGCTTCCCGCTTTAAAGAACCCGTGATTGCCTCCTTGTTGCGGGAGGCTGGGTTGGATGTGCAGGAAAAGCTGGTGCTTGCCTAAGCAGCTCTGCAAATAGATTTCTAGGGGTTTACCGCAGGAGGCTAAAGAAAAAGCAAGGGGCGCCCAAGAAAACCTCTGGCCGAAGTTTATTCTCAGGGGCGCCCCGTTGCGCGCCACTTCGTCTGTGGTTTCCTGTTGCATCCTCCATGCCATCTCTAACTATATGAAACTATAGGTGCCGCGCGGCTCTCGGGGCGGTAGGAATTGCCAGAGGCGGGAAAGATTTACTTTCGCAGCGAAGATGCACGACCTTTGCCGAAGCCGCTGTTGAAAACTTCCCGGGGTTCGGTAAACCAGCAGGAACTCAGGATCCTTCCGAAATAAGCGATTCCGCTAGTCCGATTCAATCGAGCGGCGCTCAGAACGGAAAAAATGGCGACCCCGGAGGGAGTCGAACCCCCAACCCTCAGATCCGAAGTCTGATGCTCTATCCAGTTGAGCTACGGGGCCAAGCTGTTCTAACGAAAGTTTCCGGTTACCCGGATACAGTCTATACGTCGACGTGGCACGTTTTCTACTGCCGTGCACCAAGATCCCAGAAATCGCGTATCGTGTCCGCCCAAAAAGTACGAGGCATCCTGAACTCATGTTCCGCTATTGAGGTAAGAACCGAAGCTTCTTCTAACGGTGAGGATCGAATTTGGACACTAGAGCCGAGACTCACCTTGATGTACATTAAGCGCGATGCCTCGAATCTTCGCGCTGTGCTTGGCATTGACGACCGCGCTGGCCCAGGACGCAGCACCGCACTCGAATCAGACACAGAAGACAACCCCGAAAAACACGATCCGGGTCAGCGTAAATCTCGTGCAGGTAGATGCTGTCGTCACCGATTCCAAAGGCAAGCAAGTTACTGACCTGAAGGCCGAGGATTTCGAGGTTCTTCAAGACGGCAAGCCACAAATCATCACTCGTCTCTCATACATCACGACCTCGCCAGGAAGCGTTCCATCAGGGCCATCGTCGCTTGCCACGCAGGGGAAGGGCGTGCCGCTTCCTCCCCCTTCAAAACTTAGGCTGACGGACGTGCGACGTACCATCGCGCTTGTTGTCGATGACTTGGGACTATCGTTTGAAAGCACAGTCTACGTTCGGCAAGCACTGAAGAAATTTATCGATGGGCAGATGCAGCCGGGTGACCTGGTCGCCATAGTCCGTACGGGCGCCGGAATCGGTGCTCTCCAGCAGTTCACCACTGATAAGCGTCTGCTTCATGCAGCCGCGGATCGGGTAAGGTTCAATCCGTTCGGGCGGCGGGGCGTGGGTAGCTTTGCGCCAGTTGAGCCGAGCTTACCTGCGCAGGGCTCGAATCCACGTGGAGTGGACACCGCCGAGTTCGACGAGGCCCGACAACAGGCTTTTACGGTTGGAACTCTCGGCGCGATCACATATGTGGTGAGCGGCTTGAGAGAATTGCCTGGCCGAAAATCAGTGGTCCTGTTTTCTGAGAGCATGCAGATACTTTATGGCGGCGGAATGGATCCTCTGGTACTCGAGGGGTTGCAGCGCCTTACAGACGCGGCCGACCGTGCTTCGGTGGTGATCTACGGCATTGACCCGCGCGGGGTGCAAACCTACCAGCTGACCGCAGCCGATAGTACTTCTGAAATGAGCGCTCAGGAAATTTCCCAGGTTCCGATGGATCGGTCAACGCAGGCTTTCAACTCCAATCAAGGAATGGAGATCCTGACCAGCCAAACCGGCGGACTCTTCATCCATAGCGACAATGATATCGACGGAGCCCTACGTCGAGTGATCGACGATTCCGGGAGCTACTACCTGATTGGCTACCGTCCCGACCCCAGCACTTTTGACCGCAAGACCGGGCGACCGCAGTTTCACCGCCTGCAGGTGCGAATGAAACGGCCCCATTTGCGCGTCCGTTCCCGCTCCGGTTTTTTCGGCATGTCGGATGACGAACAGCAGTTGAGCGGACACGCGGGCGAAGGACAGCTTAAGCGTGCCATCTTCTCGCCGTTCGATTCTGGCTCAATCCATGTGCGCCTGACGGCGCTGTTTGGGATAGTGCCGAAGTTAGGCCCGGTTCTGGACTACATGCTCTACATCGACGCCCGGGACGTGAAGTTCACCAACGAACCCGACGGCTCCCATAAGACCGCGTTCGATTTACTAGCCATCACATTTGGCGATAACGGGCAGGCAGTGGACGCCGACGCCCGTAGGTTCACGCTTCAAATGAAAGATGACGGGTACCAGCGTACTCTCAGGGACGGACTAATCTACGTCCGTCATCACCCTATAAAAAAGCCGGGTGCTTACCAGCTTCGGATCGCGTTGCAGGACACCGCGTCCCAGGAAATCGGCTCTGCAAGCCAATTCATCGAAGTGCCTGATCTGCGGAAGGACCGTTTGACGCTTTCTTCTCTGCTGCTCATAGAGGACGCACCAAAGCTTGCCATGCCAACTCAGGGACAGTCCGAAGAACAAGTTGACCGCGATCCCAGTCGCAGCGCCGCCACACGTACGTTCAAACCCGGCGCGGCACTGACTTATACGTATCAGGTTCTTAATGCGCGCATGAATTCGAGCCATCAGCCCAATCTGGAAGTACAAAGCCGCTTATTTCGCGAAGGGCAGCAGATTTTCTCCAGCGATCGTGTGGCGCTGAATATCACGGGACAGACCGATTTCAAACGGCTGATCGCAGGCGGAACGGTACACTTGGGCAGCAAAATGTTACCGGGAGATTACGTGCTGCAATTAATCGTAACCGACAAGCTGGCAAAGCAGAAATATGGGGTGGTCTCGCAATCGGTGGATTTCGAGGTGCAGCCGTAAGTGGCAATTCATTCCGGCGCTCAGCGGCTTTTCAGACTCAGTGGAGTTACGGGGCCAAGCAATTCTCTAAAACGAATGGTACGCCCTCGTAACAGATTACTATTTTCCCATTTTGCCTGAGTTTCGCCCTGTCAAAAGTCTCCGGGCGGCTTCTCCGTAAAAATTTCGCATCGCCGTCATCCGGATACGAGTAGTATTCCGCTTCGTTGGTTATCGAGGAGGTTCCAATGAAGCGCTATGAGATTTTCCGAGGATTGCTGGTCGCGCTGGCGCTCGGTCTGATTGCCATAACCGCGCAGGCTGCTCCGATCGTCGTCGATCCCGCTGCCACGCCGTGCATTAACCCTTCTGTCCACTTCACCACCATCCAAGACGCGGTGAATGCCGCGCCTTCAGGTGCCTTTATCCAAGTCTGTCCCGCAACTTACCCCGAGCAGGTGGAAATTACGAAACCACTCACCCTCAAGGGTGTGAACACTCTGGGGGTTGCGGTGGTAGCTTCACCTCCTGGAGGCCTGATAGTGCCCCCTGGAGGATTCACTTCCACCGCCCCGCAGGTTTTTGTTCATGATACTGCTGGTCCGGTGACCATCACCGGGATAACCGTAGATGGCAGCAATAACCAAATCACACCCTGTACGCTCCTGATTGAGGGAGTCTATTTCAAGAATGCCTCTGGGAGTATTAAGAATGTCGTAACTCGCAACCAGCTCGTGGGCACGCTGGGCGCTTGTTTCGGTACCGGGTACGGAATCCGAGCGTTGGCTGACGTCAGTGCCTCATTCGTGACCATTCAGAACAACAGCGTGCGTTCCTATGACTGGGCTGGCATCTCTATCGAACGGGTGCTGACAACTGCGAGTGTCCTGAATAACTCAATCGTCGGGCCGGGGAGTATTCCCATTAACGCCAATGGCATTTTTGTCGGTGCTGGTGCCGCTGTGACTGTCTCCGGAAACTCCGCAATCAATAACTCAAGTGGCAATCCGGGAGTCTTCGTCTATGGCAGTCACGGTGCGATAATTTCTGGGAATATTCTGGGGAACAACACCTTCGGGATTTATGTGGAACCCGACAATAGCTCTAACGATTCGGATAGCGCGACCATTACCAAAAACAATGTGTCGGGAAGCGGGGCGGATGGCATCACGGTTTGCAGCAACA
>DATHJP010000507.1:0-2667 GCA_035489695.1 Terriglobales bacterium | reverse complement strand
CGTGGTAGACGAGGCGGCTCTCGCCGCCGGCAAGCTGCAAATCATCGCGCCTAAAGGTTTCATGGAGGAATCGATCTCGGAGAACCTATATGGCGGCAATGCCATGACCCGCCGCAAATCCTACACCTATGGCGACATTTTGCCGCCTAGTCCTTACGGTCACGTAGATGCTTCGATCGGCAAGGCCGTCGCCAGCGGTGAGACCGGCATTATGCCGCCGACCAAGGTCATTGAAGATGCGATTGAAGAGATGACGGTAGACGGAGTCAGAATGGTATTTCAGAACACGCCGGGCACCGAGGCGCCCGCGGAGATGAATACGTGGTTCCCTGACTACAAGGCTTTCTGGGCAGCGGAGAATATGGTGGCCGGTCTGCACAACATCCTGACGCTGCGCGGTGCTCCAGTACGAGATTCGCTGGCCTGGTCGAAATACATCAACGAGGCGCTGTATCGTTTCGGCGATGAGGCCGAGGTGATGTTCGCATCACACTCGTGGCCGCGCTGGGGCAAGGACAGGATCCAGGAAGTAATGCGCAGCCAGCGTGACATGTACGCGAACCTGAACAATCAGGTGCTACACCTCGCCAACACCGGCGTAACGATCAACCAGATTCATAACGTGTACGAACCTCCCAAAAGCTTGCAGCAGGAGTGGTTTGCCCGCGGCTATCACGGTTCCTATTTGCACAACAGTCGGGCGGTCATCCAGCGTTACTTCGGCTATTGGGATATGAATCCCACGACATTGGTCCCACTGTCTCCGCAGGATTCGGCGCCACTCTACGTAGAGATGATGGGGGGCTCGGCGAAGATCATGGCGAAAGGCAAGGAGCTGTACGATCAAGGCAAATATCGCTACGCCATGGAAATACTAAACAAGCTGGTCTACGCGGAGCCTACTAACCAGGCGGCCAAGGATCTCCTCGCGGACAATTACGAACAGCTCGGCTATCAATACGAAAGCCCGAGCCTTCGCAACAGTTTCCTCTCAGGAGCGAAAGAACTCCGGGACGGCGTTGTTGCAGTTAAGACAGCGAAGGCGGGTAGTCCAGACTTTGTGCGCGGGACAAGCACAGAGCAATTCCTTAATTACCTCGGCATCCAGATGGATAGTCGCAAGGCCGAGGGGATGAAGTTTAAGATCAACCTGGTCACACCGGACAACGGCCAGCAGTTCGTAGTAGAAATGAGCAACGCGACGCTTACCACTATTGCTGATTATCAAGCTAAGGATGCCGACCTCACCATCACGATCAATCGCAGTGAACTAGAAGATCTGATGATTGGGGCCGCAAAGTTGCCGGAAAAAATCGCTGCCGGGAAGGCGAAAATGGAAGGGAATCCAAAGGTTCTCGCCCAACTTGCCTCGACCATGGTGCAGTTCGACAATTGGTTCGAGATTCTTCCCGGCACTAAGCCAAAGACAGCTGCGGAACCGAAGGCTGAAGTGTTCCTGGATGACGCGCCGATCCAAACGGCACCCCCAAATTGAGTTCTCGGACGACCGAGTTTCGCGTTGCATGAACCTTATAGGTGCGGCCGTTTCCTCTCTAAGTTATCGATTTCAGAAAGGAGTAACGGGACGGCGCCAACGACGGTGTCGCTTATTTCCGGTGTCGCCGGCACATTCGTTCTCTTAATAAGAACAAAGCATCGCGGGGCGTCGTTGCCGCAAACGTAAGGCCTAAGGTCCTATAGTCCTACGACTCCATGAACCGATCATCAATTCGTTTTGCCTGTGGCATTACCCTCGTTGCTGCGATCGTTTTGTGCGGGTGCAGTACCGTTCCGCAAGAGCAATCGGCCGATGCCATTCTGCGCGGCAACAGCCTGGACGACGCGGAGAAATTACTGGTTAGCGCCGAACACTTGCGCGATAAGAAGGATGCGGCCGCGGTGTATCGAATGCGTGCTGCCGAGATCGCTTGGGCAGACCTCATTGCGCATGGCACGTCTGTCAAAACCATAACGGCGCTTCCTTCGGAAGAGCAGCGCGCGGTCCGGTTGCTCAACAAAGCGACCGCTGGGATTGCTCCATTGCTGGTGACGGGCGGCAATTCGCTGGGCGAGCAGACATATTCTTTCGCTGGTTACTCCTATCGACTCACGGCTGCTCTAGCCAATAACCGAGGCGAACACAAACCATCCGACTTCGAAAACGTAACTCCTACCGAGCAAGTGCCACGCAAATTATGTCGGGAGTGGCATACGGAGGACGGGATCGGCGCACCACTCGCACCCGAGTGGCGTATACCAACGGATGAGTCGCACAAACGTTTTACGCCGCTGTGTGGTTACGGCGAACCGATTACGGCTGTGTTGCAACTTGGACCTGCGGCTAAAGCGCCGACTGCGCGAACCGTGCGCGTCGCCTATCTTGATCCATCGGAAATGTCGCGCGCAAGGATCGCTAAGACCGAGTATCCGCTGGCGGCCGATTTCACCGCGCCAATTGTAGAGCGCTACAGCGGTATCAAGGAATCTTCACTCGCGCTGGGAGGACTCCTTGGCAATCCTGACGTAAGGGATGCGCGTCTCAGCATGACCGAGCCGTACGATCCGCATCGCATCCCTGTCCTGTTCGTGCACGGACTGAATTCTCATCCGCTGATGTGGCGTGATGTAATAAACGACCTCCGCTTTGACCCGGACCTGCGCGGTAAA
>DATHJP010000506.1:0-5370 GCA_035489695.1 Terriglobales bacterium | reverse complement strand
CCGGGAGTGCAGATTCAGGATGGAGGCAACTTCGATCCCACGAAGAACGGATTCTCTTCCGTCTCCTTTGGCGGGCGATTCGGCCGAACGGCGCGGATCGAAGTGGACGGCATAGACATCAGCGACGAGACGGTAGGGACTACGACGCAAAACATTCCCCAGGGAGCGATTCAGGAGTTTCAGATCGGACAATCCTCTCTGGACCTTTCAACGGAATTGACTTCCTCAGGGGCGGTGAATGTGGTCACGCGGTCGGGGACGAATAGCTGGCACGGCGAGGGTTTCTATGCTTTCCGCGACGACAGCGTGGCGGCAGCTCTTCCGGGAGGCAAGGACAACCCTTTCCAACGGAACCAATTTGGCGGCCGCCTCGGAGGGCCGGTGATTAAGGATCGGCTCTTCTTTTTTCTGGATGCGGAGCGCACCAAGCAAGACTTGCTGGCACCAGTGCTTTCGGGAAATCAATTTGCATCCCTCTCGGGGAACTTCAATTCCCCATTTCGCGAGACGCAAGCCATGGGGCGCCTGGATTATCAATTGAAAGGGTCGGCGCGATTGTTCTACCGCTTTTCTTTTGACCAGAACCGTAGCGTTTCCGGTTTCATTCCCAACACGTTCCAACCCTTTGCAAATAATAATCACACGCCCGTGCATGCGGTGGGACTGGACTTCAACACCGGGGTGTACACCCACAGCATTCGCGTCGGATACACTAAATTTCGGAATGGAATCACGGATGCAGTAACTGGAAGCACGATTTTCAATCCCGCTCCGCCTCTGGAGTTGGCGATCGGGAACGACCCCCTCTGTTTAAGTGCTGGACAGGATGATTTCTGCTCGGGTCCAAATTTTCTTGCACCGCAAGGGACTTATCAGACCGATAAGCAATTTAAGTACGACGGCAGTAAGACCTACCATTCCCACATCGTGCGATATGGTTTCGGTTATAACCGGCTTTTAGGCGGCGGTTTCGCTAAGTTCCTGGGAAGCGCTCCCGCCGTCTCTTCGGTTTCGAACGCAGCACTGAAGGGCGGATTTCCCGGAGGGGCTGCAAACCCGCTGAACTATCCTGCACAGCAAGTAATTCTGGGGAATGGGCAGGGATTTTCTTCTGAGTTTGCGGCATTCGGTTTGCCTGGCGGCCGTCTGGGTCCGGACAATCGAGTGTCGTGGTATATCGGTGACGCCTGGAAGATCTGGCCTAACCTGACGCTGAATGCTGGGCTGCGTTATGTGCGTGACACCGGTCGTACCGACAGCGACATTGGTCCGATCCCGTGTTCACAACTTGATCCGGTTTTGGCCGCGAACTTGGTCGCAGGAGGTACGCCCTGTACGGGGAATATCCTTGATCTGTTCGGGCCAGGATTGGGAAATCGAGTGCGGCAGCCGAACAGCAATTTTGCCCCTCAGTTGGGAATTGCGTGGGATCCGGGCAAGAGCGGCAAGACGGTAATCCGCGCGGGAATTGGCCTGTTCTACGAAAATTCTATTTGGAACAATAATCTCTTCAACCGGCCGCCACGGCTGCAGCAGGGCTTGTTCCTGGCGCAACAAACAGTTTGCAGCAATGGCCAGCCACGGCCTTTTACTCTCCCTGGAACGAGCACGGTTGTGACCCCGACTTTTTGTGATCTGGCAATAGGAGCAGTAGTCAACGATATTGCTGCGTTACAGGCGCAGTATCAGGCGGCCACAATCACCGCGGGACCGGCGGTTAACAGTGTCTTCATCGGGAAGACGCTAACCTCAGGAATTGATACGACAGGCACGAATCTGTTTGCTCCAGACTATAAAACGGCTCGCTCAGTGCAGATGAATATTGGCTTGCAGCATGAGTTCGGACATGGCCTTGTGCTTACCGCTGACTATGTTCGTAACGTGGGAACTCATGCTCAGCTCACAGTTGATGTGAACCACGTGGGGGACGCGAGTTTCCTCGACGTTCAGGCGGCGCTGGATGCGATCAATGCTACCGTCGTTCCATTTAACTGCCCGTCAGCCTCGGCAGCGGGTGCAAGCTCCCAGGCCGCAATTAACTGTTATCTTGGCGCGAATACGAGTGCCAGCATTGCAGACTTCGCCGTCAACGGACTGGACTCGGGTAATTCAGTGTGTGCCGGTTCCCCCTGCTCATTGGCGGGAAAGCCGGCTGCGGCTTTTCCAGGCAAGAACAAGAATCTCGGTACCAATCAAATGCTGTTTCCGATTGGCCGCTCGGTGTACAACGGGCTGCAGATGTCACTCAAGCAGAACCTTAATCTCGCGAACGGCCGGATTAAGCGCGCCAACCTGCAACTTTCCTACGCTTTTTCTCGCTATGTAGCGACCGCGCAGGACACAGACTTTATCAACTTCGCCGAAGACAATAATCATCCCACGCAATTTATTGGACCCAACGGGCTGGATCGAAAACATCAGATTTCGTTCGGTGGAATCGTGGAACTTCCGCTCTCGCTCCGCCTGAGCGTCATTTCTCACTTCTACAGTCCACTGCCTCTGGATCTCCGGCTTCCGACCAGCGGCTTGGCGGGAGGCATTTTCATCACCGACGTTACTGGCGACGGTACTGGCGATGGGACAGCGGTATCCAACGGCGGGGTTGGTGATTTGGTACCTGGAACCAAGCTTGGAGCTTTTGGCAGAAGCGTCTCGGCCGGGGACATCAACAGTCTAATCACCAATTACAACTCCAACTTCGCGGGCACGCCCACGCCGGCTGGTCAGGCTCTGATCACTGCGACTCTTTTTACCAAATCGCAACTGGATGCCTTGGGAGGGGTGCAGCAGCCGCTCTGCCCGGCTCCTCCGATACCTAGGACTGACCCGGCTTGTCCAATAGTTGGGAACGGCGGCCAAGTCGGAATGAGTTGGCTGCGCGCCCTGGATTTGAAGCTCAGCTGGCCTATCAAAGTGCGTGAGGGGTTAACCCTCGAGCCCAATGTCGCATTCTTTAATGCGTTCAATCTCGCCAACTTTGACAGTCCTTCCAGTGAACTGAGTGGAATCCTCGATGGCTCGAATGGTTCTGCGAACGGCACGACTGCAAGCCAACGTGCTGCCGGGAATACACGGATCGGAGTGGGGACGGGGGTCTTCGGGCTTGGCGCTCCGCGTCAATTGGAATTTGGGCTGAGACTTACCTTTTAGAGAACGCCATCGGGGGCGACGTCTGTGCCCTGAACGGGGCAAGCAAAGCCACGTGTAGAATGAGGGTATGCCCTTTCATGGTCAGGGAACCCCGAATTTTGCGAACAAAGGAAGATCGGTTCCTCCTGGCGAGACATCGCAGGAGGCGACATATTTAAAGGCCTTGGGTGAAAAACAGACGCCGGTCAGCATTAAATTGGCGGATGGCGAAGTGGTGAGTGGCTGGATCGAGTACTACGACCAGAATATGGTGCGACTCACTCGTGACGGCCAGCCCAACCTTTTCATTTTCAAACACGAGATTATGTACATTGCCGAGGACGGGGCGAAGCGGAAGTAGGCGCCAATCCGTTCAAGTAACTCTTCAATCCAGGATCTATTTTCTTCAGCATGGCTTCTCCAACCAACAAAAGTGATTTTATTCCCGCAATGACAGAGATCGCACGGGAAGCGGGCGCGTTGTTGATGGAATATTTTCATCAGCACGTGAAGGTGGAATACAAGGGTGATGTCGACCTGGTTACGATCGCGGACCGGAAGTCGGAGGCGTTGATCCTGGAGCGGATCAGGGCGCGCTGGCCATCGCATGACATTCTGGGCGAAGAGGGCGGTCTGGTAGACAACGACAGCGACTACCGTTGGTATGTGGATCCGCTGGATGGAACCACCAATTTTGCGCATGGCTTTCCGGTGTTTTGTGTTTCCCTGGGGCTGGAATATAAGGAGCGATTGGTTGCTGGCGTGGTGTACGATCCCACGCGCGACGAACTGTTTACTGCTGAGCAACGAAGCGGAGCATATCTGAATCAAGAGCGCATCCATGTTTCAAAAATTGCAAACCTGGCAGAGTCTTTGCTTGCCACAGGGTTTCCCAGCCACAAGCGGCACAAAAATCCGAACATCTTTTTTTATCACCAGATCACTCTGCATAGTCATGGAGTGAGGCGGGCGGGGTCGGCAGCGCTCGATCTCTGTGATGTCGCTTGCGGAAGGTTTGATGGATTCTGGGAATTTAATCTCAATCCCTGGGATACCGCAGCCGGCGTGCTCTTGGTAGAGGAGGCCGGCGGAATGGTGAGCGATTTCAGCGGAGGAGCATTTCAGCTCAACAGCCGAGAAACTGTGGCATCCAATGGTCTTATTCATGCGGCGTTGTTGGGGGAATTCGGCGCCATTTTTGAGGGAAGAGGTCTGGAGGAGTTGCCGAATCCCGCCGAATACGCGCGCACGCGAGGGAAGTAGCGATAGAATTATCGTAGCGGCTGGTGGCTGCGTACGGCCCGCCGCAGGAAGTTCGGCTCAGGTGCTCTCGTGATCGAATCGCTTCTCAAGCGCAAGATTAACAAACGTCCAGACAAAGTGCGCCTGCCCGGGCGAATTCTTTTCTTGACGGAAGATCCCGAGCTCATCCGGCGTCAGTTGGCGGGGGAGGATCTGGCTTGGGATACCAAGAACCCGGAGAACAATCC
This sequence comes from Terriglobales bacterium, assembly GCA_035489695.1. Classification (GTDB taxonomy): domain Bacteria; phylum Acidobacteriota; class Terriglobia; order Terriglobales; family Acidobacteriaceae; genus 40CM-3-55-5. The sequence continues at coordinate 751 of DATHJP010000506.1, read as the reverse complement.
CAAGCTACGCGATGACATCTCCACCGACGAAATCACTCCGGCGCACATCTGCTTTTTCTTTGACGAGACTCTGGGTGAGTTTCCCTACACCGGACTGAAGTGCGGTAGCGAAATTCCCATCCAGCGAGGCGACGTAAAAAAAGGCGGATTTGTGGCTGCTGTAAGCGGCAAGCGGCGAGGGAAAGGGTCGAGCAGGGAGCAGTCGCCCTATGCCGAGCGGAGTGCTGGAATCAAGATTGTGATCGCGGAGAATATTGAACGAATCTACAAGCAGAATTGTCAAAACCTTGGCGTTCTTACCTCGACGAATTTTTCTTTAATCGACAAAATCCGGGCGGGAGAGGAAATTCCACTTTCTGAATTTACCCAGGGCGAGGACGAAATTACTCGTCAAATTATTGAGCACGGCGGGCTGTTTAATTTCAATGTGGCGCGTCTGCAAGGTAAGGTCTCGCTGCCGGCGATTGAGACAAAACGACGGCCGATGACGCTGGCGGAAAAAATCTTTGCTCGGCATATGATTGCCGCGAGCGGGAAAGTTGGTGTGGACGCGGTGAAGCCAAATGACGCAGGTTTCGCCCGCACCGACTTGCGCTTCAGCCACGAGTACGTCACACCCATGGCGGCGATCTTCTTTGATCAACTCGTGGGGCGCGATGCTCCGGTAAATGACGCGTCGACTGTGCTCTTTTTCCGGGATCATCTTACGTTTCTTGATGAGGTGCTTTCCGAGCAGAAGCGGAAGATGGGA